>JADGNP010000408.1 GCA_017883425.1 Candidatus Sulfotelmatobacter sp.
CGCTCGCCATGGAGTTCGAGGCCAACGGCGCAGTCAGCGATCATTCGACCACCCAGTTCGGCATTCGCGAAATCACCTCCGACTTCAACTCGGTCGGCGGGCGCGCCTTCCACATCAACGGCAAGAACATCCTGATTCGCGGCGGCGGCTGGACGCCCGATCTGATGATGCGGGAAAATTCGCAGCGTCTGCACGACGAATTGCGCTACGTCCGCGACATGGGACTGAACACCATCCGCCTCGAAGGCAAACTTGAGACCCAGGAATTCTTCGACTTGGCCGACCGCCAGGGCATTCTCGTCATGGCGGGATGGTGCTGCTGCGATTTCTGGGAGCGCTGGCCGCGCTGGCAGCCGAAAGACTTCGAAATCGCCAAGCAGTCTCTGCGCGATCAGATCTATCGCCTGCGCAGCCATCCCAGCCTCGTCATGTGGCTGAACGGCAGCGACAACCCTCCGCCCCCGGACGTGGAACAGATGTACCTCGACGTCGAGAAAGATCTGTTCTGGCCCAATCCGGTTGTTTCCTCGGCTACCGGAAAGAAGACGAGCGTCACCGGCGACAGCGGCGTCAAGATGACCGGCCCTTATGAGTACGTAGCTCCCAGCTATTGGGAGGTCGACACCCCGCAAGGCCAGCCCGACCGCAAGCAGTGCAATCCCGGAGGCTGCGGCGGCGCCTACGGCTTCAACACCGAAACCAGCATGGGGCCAGCCGTTCCGCCGGTGGAAAGCATCCGCGCCATGGTGGGCAAAGACCACATGTGGCCCATCGACGACGTTTGGAACTATCACGCCGGCGGCGGCGAGTTCAAAACCATCGGCGTATTCAGCGAGGCGCTCGCCAACCGCTACGGCAAGTCCGACAACGTCGAAGATTTCGCCATGAAGTCGCAACTGCAGACCTATGAGGGCGTGCGCGCCATGTACGAGGCCTACAGCCGCAACAAGTACCAGGCCACCGGCGTGATTCAATGGATGCTCAACAACGCCTGGCCTTCCATGATCTGGCACCTCTACGATTATTACCTGCGCCCCGGCGGCGGATACTTCGGCGCCAAGCGTTCCATGGAAGCTCTGCATCCGGTCTATGGCTACGACGATCATTCGATCTGGGTGGTCAGCAGCCAGTACGAAGACGCGAAGAGCCTGAAGCTCACCACCAAGATCTACAACCTCGACATGACCGAGAAGTTCACGCAATCGAATGCGGTCGACGCCGCTGCCGACAGCACGGCGAAAATCTTCGCATTACCCGACGTTGCCGGACTGAGCCCCACGTACTTCCTCGCCCTGCGCCTGGAGGATTCAGCCGGCAAACTCGTCGGCTCGAACTTCTACTGGCTATCCACCAAGCCCGAAACGCTCGACTGGGCCAAGACCACGTGGTGGATGACTCCGACGGCTTCCTACGCCGACTTCACCGCACTTTCGCAACTGCCGAAGGTCAAACTGAAAGTCACCGACCGCAGCGAACGCAAAGGCGAAGAAGAAATCACACGCGTGGTTCTCCAGAACCCGAGCAAGAGCCTCGCCTTTTTCGTCCGCCTGAAAGTCGATAAAGGCGTCAAGGGCGAAGAGATTCTCCCCGTGGTCTGGGAAGACAACTACATTTCTCTCATGCCCGGCGAAAAGCGCGAAGTCACCGCGACGTACCGTGCCAGCGAGTTGGGCACGGCCAAACCGGCGGTCGAAGTCAGCGGCTGGAACGTGGAGTGAGGAAATTGAGTGGTTGAGCAATTGTGAAATTGAGTAATTGAGAAGGCGCCGGTCCCGTAGGGACCGCCGATAGTAGCCCGCCAGTTCACTGGCGGGTGCGACGGCAGGGTACAGTGCCGTGCCGTAGGCACGGCTGAAAAGCCCGCGCCTGGCAGATTCAGCCGTCCCTCCGGGACGGGACCCGTCTCCTATTCGCCGACCCGGCGTTGAAACGCCGGGCTATTCTCAGGTGTCCCTCCGGGACACTCCCCACCGCAACCGGGACGTAAGGACCTGTCACGCTCCCCGGTCTGCCGCGGTAGACGCAAGCTTCTACGCTTATACGTGCTGAGAAACCGAGAGGATATTCCCGTCGGGATCCTTAAACCACGCCACCTTGTCCCCCGTAGGCGCGGTCCAAATTCCGAGATCGTCCTGCTTGAAGAATCCGAAGATCTCGAACTGGACTCCCTTCTCCTGCAGACCCCGAACCACGTTTTCGATCTCGGAAACCTGCCAGCCGAGAATCGTGAACTGCGCTGGCGTGAATTGTGGCGCCTTCGCCACCCGTATCATGATCCCATTCGCGTCCAGCACCATCGCGAAGCCGTCATCCTTGACGAAGCGAAGGCCAAGCACACCCTCGTAAAAAGCTCGCGCCTTCCCCGCATCCCGGGTAGGCACAAAAGCAACGATGTTGGTGGAACCGAGCATGCAATCCTCCTTGCAGACGCTCCGGCTTCGAGCCCGCGCACCAGCTTGACTGGGCGCACATTACAGCATTGATCGAATTGCTTTCTTTCGCTATTGTGACAATAAATGTCGCAAACACGACAAAGTGTCATGGCGTGCCCGAGTTTCCCTTCCCCGGTAACGACCCTGACGTACGACTTCGTCCACGGCCACGTAATTCCTGAGCACTTTCACCAGGAGGACCAACTGGTGTACGCGTGCCGGGGCGTCATGACCGTGCGCACCAGCGAGGGTGCGTGGGTCGTTCCGACGCAACGGGCGGTTTGGATTCCGGCAAGGATTCCCCACAGCATTGTCACGTCCGGCGCGGTATCGATGCGGACTATCTACTTCAAAGCCCGGCTCGTGCGCCGCCTTCCCCGAACCTGCTGCGTGGTAAATGTTTCCCCGGTTCTGCAAGAGCTGATTCTGCATGCGTGCACGTATCCGAGTCTGAACCGGCGGTCGAAAGTCCAGGCCCGTCTCATCGCCGTCATCGTCGATCAGTTGGGGATGGTGCGGGCAATCCCGTTGCAGCTTCCGAATCCATCGGATCCCAGGGCCGTCAGGGTGGCCGAGGCCCTGCAGCGCGATCCGAGTGAACCCCGTTCGCTGCAGGCGGTCTGCAAACAAGCGGGAGCGAGCAAACGGACGATCGAGAGGCTATTCCAGTTAGAGACGCACTTGTCGCTCGGAAAGTGGCGGCAGCAACTCCGGTTGATGCGGTCGCTGCAACTGCTGGCGGCGGGAGAGAAGATCACGCACGCCGCCCTGGAAGCCGGCTACAGCACGCCGAGTGCGTTCATCGCCATGTTCCGCAAGACTCTGGGGACCACGCCCGGACGTTACTTTGCGACCCACGTCGCTACGAGTCGCTGAAATCAATCATCACCGGCTTCGACCGGAACCAGTTCGTTTTGTATCCGACGTAGAGGATGCCAATCGCGAACCAGATGCCGCCCACGGTCTTGGCGATGATATTCAGGTTGAGCCAGATCACCAGGCAGAAGAGGAAGCCGAGAATCGGCAACACCGCATCGCGGATCAGTTTCCGCTTGTAGCCCGCTTTGGCCATCATCGAGAACTGCCAGAAGCAGGCAAAGTTCACCCCCATGAATGCGAGAAACGCGCCGAAGTTAAGCAATTCGCCGGCGTGCTCGTACGCGCTGCCAATGTAGTTGAGCGCCACCGCTCCGACGAACGCGAGCCCTCCGATGAGAAGAATGTTGTAGGTCGGAGTGCTGGTGCCCGGCTTCAAATAGCCAAAGAATTTCTTTGGCAGCACGTTGTCGCGGCCCATGCCAAACAACAGGCGCGCCGCTCCCAAGGTGCCGGTCAACCCGCTGCCGAAGGCCGCCACGATCAGGATCGCGCCCATGGCATTGAACAGAAACACGCCGCCCACGCGGCGGCAGATGTCCATGAAAGCGGTCGTGACCTCCGGGAACGAGCGCCAGTCAGGCCACACCCGCGCCCCAAGATAAGCTTCAACCCCGCTGCACACGCCGGCAAAAATGCAGGTCAGCACCACGGCCAGCAGAACGTTGCGCTTGGGATTCTCCACGTCCTCGGCCAGCGTAGTCACGCCGTCAAAACCGATATAAGTGAGCGCTGCGAACGAAGTCGCTGTCAGGATCTTATGTGAATTAAAGGTCTTCGGGTTATAGAACGGCTCGGTCGAGAGCAGACCTGCCCAGCCTTGCCCATGCCACAGGTAGCGAATGGCGAGCCACACAAAGAACGCTACGACCACCGACATCACGGCCAGCAATACTTTGTTGGCGCGCGCCGAGGACTTAATCCCGGCCAGATTCAGCACGGTCATGATGCCGACAATCAGCGCCGCCCACGCGGCGTATGGAATCTGCGGCAGATAACGCTCGTGCAGCGCCGTTGCCATCCACACCGTATTGATCAGCGGCTGCAGTAGATAATCCAGAATCATCGCCCAGCCCGCCAGAAATCCCAGATGCGGATTGAGTCCCTTGCCCACATAGGTATAGGCCGAACCCGCGGAGGGATACAGCGCGCCCATGCGTCCGTAGCTGACCGCGGTGATCAGCATGGCAAACAAGGCGATCAGAATGATGGTGACAAAGTGCCCGTCGGAAAGCTTCTGGGCCACGCCATACAGAGGAACCGGCGCGATGGGCTGAATGAGAACGATGCCGTAGAAAATCAGGTCCCAAAGCGTGAGCGTGCGGCGAAGCCGGGGCGCGGCGGAGGTAGACGCGGGAGTGTTTTCCATGAGTCCGGCTATTGGATTATGGACGGGCCAGAATTGTCAATATTAAAACGTTTCCGTATTCGGAATGCGAAGAGGCAAGTTCGGCTGTTTCCGAAGCCGCGGAGCGGCGGCATAGGTTGGCCCAGGACGTAAGTCCTGGGTAAGCGCGAAAAGATGGAACCGAGTCCCGGAGGAACGGCACCCCATTCAAAATTTCACTTCGCTTCGTAATCGAACCAGTACCCCCGCTGCTCGTTGCCCGACATGTGCCGCGTGTTGTATTCCAGCAGATAATTGACGTGCGCATCATCGAGCGGGAATGACTTCTTCGCCGGATACGGATACTCACCCATGCTGAGGAAGGGCAGCGGCGCTACGTAGTTCCCTTCTGCGGCATAGAAGTCCATGTCTTTCTCGTAGCCGTTGGCCGCAAAGAAATAATCGCGCACCCAGCCCTTCGGAAGTGCCGGCAGACGGGAAGGATCGAAGTCCAGCCGCACTTCGTCTCCCGAGCCAAACACTGCCAGCTTGTCATCGGTTGCG
>JADGNP010000409.1 GCA_017883425.1 Candidatus Sulfotelmatobacter sp.
CCGCGCACATCGCCCACCAGCTTCAGCTTCTTCGGCCAGTCCGCCATGCGCTTCATGATGTGATTGCCCACGCTGGCTGAATTCTCGAGCAGGTGCTCTTTCTCGATCACATCCAGGGTCGCCAGCGCCGCGGCTATTGCGACGGGGTTGCCCCCGAAAGTCGACGCGTGCGAACCGGGAACCCAGTCCATGATTTCGGCGCGGGTCATCGTGACCCCGAGCGGCATGCCCGAAGCGATGCCCTTCGCCATGCAGACCATGTCCGGCTCTACGCCGGTGTGCTCGACCGCGAACCACTTGCCCGTGCGTCCCATGCCGCTCTGCACTTCGTCGACCACCAGCATGATGCCGTGACGATCGCAGATGCGCCGTAGTTCCTGCATGAAGATCTTCGGAGCCACGACGTAGCCGCCTTCGCCCTGCACCGGCTCTACGAATATCGCCGCAACTTCCTCCGGAGCCAGCGTGGTCTTAAACAGCTTCTCCTCGATGAAGCGGGCGCAGCCCAGCGCAAAGTTGTCCGCGTCTTGCGTGCCGCCCACACAGCCGCGGTAAACGTCGGGATAACGTACATGCGTCACGCCGGGAACGAGCGGGGCAAAACGGCGCCGCTGCTGCGGCTTCGACGCCGTCAGGGACAATGCGCCCATCGTCCGTCCGTGGAAGGCGCCGAAGAACGCGATCACGTTCTGGCGTTTTGTGTGATAGCGCGCCAGCTTGAGCGCGCACTCGATCGCTTCCGCCCCGGAGTTGCCGTAGTAAATGCGGTGCGGGCCGGGCATGGGCGCAATCTTCGACAGCCGCGCCGCCAGGTCCACCATGCTTTCGTAATAGAAGTCAGTACCCGACATGTGGATGAGTTCGCCCGCCTGCTTCCGAATGGCGGCAACCACCTCGGGATGGCAGTGGCCGGTCGAAGTCACGGCGATGCCGGCGGAAAAGTCGAAGAACTCGTTGCCGTCGACATCGGTCACGACAATGCCGCGTCCACTCTTGGCCACCATCGGGTAGGAACGGGTATAGGACGGCGAAATGTATTTCTGGTCGCCCTCAAGCACGCGCTTGGCGTTGGGCCCGGGTAGGGCGGTCTTGATCTTGGGCCCGATCGTGGCGGTCATGGTCTTGGTAGTCATGGAATCCTCCGTTAGCAGCTGTCAGTAGTCAGTTGCTGGTTGTCAGGAAAGGCAACCTCGGAGCGCGGGAGTCCTGGTTCGGACGCACGCAGGCCGAGGCGAATCAGAGGCGGAGGATTAAGAATTAGTCGCTACCGAAGAGGCTGGGACGCAAACGTGACGGCAGATTCGCCCGATAGCGCCGTGGGCACACCAGACAGTGCAGCCAGCACTCGGGCAGATGCGAATTGGGATTGTTGCGCAGCATCGCGAACCGTCGACATCACTGATTCATTATAGCTGGAAGGGATGAACGGCGTAACCCCCTTTGGCAAAGAGAACGGTCGGCGCCGCTGGATGTTGATGTTCATGTGGGGACAGCCGCCCTCGGCTGTCCGCCGAGCGAAGCTCGACTGCTGGCGAGGAGGTTCGTTGCATTCCACGCGTAAGTCGTTGAGTCTTCGTGTAAGTCGTTGAAAGTTCGCAGAATCGCTCACTAGCGCACCAGTATGCGAATCCCGTCGCGGATGACCTTCTCCCCTACCGCGGCGACGTTCGTCTCTGCCAAGGCCGTTTCCGGCTCAAGAAAGGGCATTCTACGTGGCGGCCCGGAGGGATTCTCGGTCGAGAGTGCCGACTATTGTCAGATGTACACTATTGTACATACATACCTGGCATACATTGACTCTTTTCAACTCGGCGGGGCTTCGCGATGTACGACACAGTGTCGGCAAACCTCGCAAAATACGAGCCTTAACGTAACGGCGCCTGTTTTAGAGGACTATTCTTATCGGATGTCTTCAGGTATGCCACATCCACGCGACGCACGCCCGGCCTTAGTAGCTGCGGGCCGTGGTGAGGGCAAACTCCAGCGGCTAAGCAGGCGGCAGAAAAACTCACGATTCGTATCAGGCGATGCCTTCAGGCATCGCGTAAGTGCTGGTTAATCAATCACGCCTTCAGGCGCTGTAGCGGAATGCGAGTTTTTCCGCAGCCTCTAAGACCGTTGAGAAACGTCCTCAGAAGCTGCCCGACGGCTGAGTTCGTGCTGCGTCACGTTCCCGAGCAGAGCGAAACTTGGCTTTCCGCTTTGCAATCGCTTCTCCGGTGAATCAGGGTGGACCGTACTAAATGTTGCATGTTTTTGCATCTTGCCAAGACGTTTCTCCGTGAATACTATTTAGCGCCGGTTCATCCAGCCGGATAGCTTAGCTTCTCAGCGAACAATCTCCCCGGCATCGCTCAAGGAGACGATATGTGCCCTCGGATATTTACTCTCAGAAACACTCTGCTGATCATGACCCTTGTTGCGCTCAGCCTACTGGCGAACGCACAGACCGAAAGCACACTTTACACTTTCTCTGAGACCACCAGCTTCTGGCCCCAGGGCGGTCTCCTCGAAGACTCGGCGGGCAACCTGTTCGGCACTACCCGGGGCGGCGGAACCTACGGAGTGGGCACTGTAATGGAACTGTCCCCACCCGCGGTGTCCGGGGGCGCCTGGACACTGACGACTCTCTATAACTTCGTCCCCTATGGCAACGGCGGATACGTCCCGATTTCAGATCTCGTCAAGGACCAAGCCGGAGCCTTTTACGGCGCGTTCTATTCCGGCGGCGACCCCGTTTGCAGCTGCGGAGGCATCTACAAACTCGTTCCTCCTGCCCAAACCGGCGGCGCGTGGACCGAATCGATGCTTTACGCCTTCCAGGGAAATGCCGACGGGCGTCTTCCGGTGGCGGCGGCACTTGCCCTGACCAAGTCAGGAACACTCTACGGCGTGACGATGCGGGGTGGCACTTGGGACAGCGGCGTGATCTATCAACTTACGACCAAGAATGGCAAAACCTATACCGAAAGCGTGCTGTACTCCTTCGGCGATCTGAGTGACGCCAGCACGCCCAGTGGTCCCATCCTCCTGAACTCTCTCGGAAACCTGTATGGCGTTACGTCTCTAGGCGGCGCCTTCAATCAGGGAACCGTATACAAATTCGTCCCGGCCGCCAACGGTCAGTTGGCGACCGAGTCTCTGTTGTTCTCCTTCGGTGGCTCCACCACAACCGGAAGCTATCCGAACGGAAATCTGGTTTTCGACGCCGCTGGGGACCTGTTCGGCGTCACCAATGGCGGAGGCGACGCGGACGGCGATGGAGTTGTGTACATGCTCACTCCGACCAAAACAACTTGGACCGAAAGCATCCTGTACTCCTTTAGCACGAACTTTGGGACAAATCCGATAAGCGGGCTCTCCTGGAACCACAAGACGAACCAACTCTACGGCACTACCAGCAGCAAGAACCAACACCCCGCAGGGGACGGAACGGTATTCAAGCTATCCCCTCCAGCGGTGAAGGGCGGGACGTGGACGCAAAAGACCCTATTTGAGTTCACCTACCGAGTGAACGGCGGCTACCCAACCGGCACTGTCACCCTGGACAGCAACACTGGAATTATTTACGGTACCGCTCAGAATGGCGGCGTAACCGGCTGCGATTTGTTTTGCGGAACCATCTGGCAGATCGCGAATCCGTAGGAAAATGGTGTACTGCATCAAATCCCTGCGATCCCGCCGGCTACCCGATATGGCGGGTTTGTGATGGCTCGAAGGTGACGGCTACCGTTCTCGCGATAACTGGTGCCGTCAGGCTGTCCCACACTCAGTTCGAGGCACTTTGACCTCCAGCCGCCCGCGCCTTAGCATGGCTGGACCCAGGGGCCGGGCCAATCACTTTGCTCGAGCAGACCATTTAACATTACCGGATCGTCGAGAAGCTCGTGGCGGCGGAATGGGCGTGGTCTACAAGGCCGAGAACCTACCGATTCTCAAGACTGCCAAAGCGGAGCACGAAAAGCTGAAGTGGCCGCGTGGCATTTGCTCTTTTCACCTTAGAATCCAACCCGCCGTCGCACTCGTCTGATATCTTTTAGCTTCCCCCTGTTTCTCACGCCAATGCATTCCGTTCAGCGCCCAAGCCGATGGATGGTGATTCTTGCCTTCGGACTCGTGTACCTGTTCTGGGGCTCGACGTATCTCGCCATCGACATCGCCGTGCAAACCATTCCTCCGGCGCTGATGTGTGCCGTGCGCTTTTCGATCGCGGGAGTGGTCATGCTGGCCGTCTGCGCCGCGACCGGCCGGAAGATTCTGTATTCGCCCCAGCAAATTGCGCTGGCCGCGGTTGTGGGCCTGCTGTTACTCATGGGCGGCAACCTCACGCTCTCTTACGCGGAACTCGCGGTGTCGTCGGGTCTCGCCGCGCTGATCATTGCGATTACCCCACTCTGGTTTCTCGTGCTCGATTCCCTGTTGCTGGGCGATCACCATATCTCTGGACGCGGCAAGGCGGGCCTGGCGTTGGGCATTGTGGGATTGTTCGTACTAGTGTGGCCGCAGTTGCAATCCGGCACCATGGGGCATCGCGAATTCTGGGCCTCCATCAGCCTAATCTTCGGATCGTTCACCTGGGCTCTGGGATCGGTGCTCTCGAAGCGCTGGCAGTCCGGCATGGACGTATTCAGCGCCACCGGCTGGCAAGTCACCGCGGCGGGGGTGGGAAATTTTGTGTTTGCGTTATTCGCGGGAGATCTCTCGCATGTCCGGTGGACCACGCGCAGCCTTAGCGCCACCATGTACTTGGTGGTGTGCGGTTCCTGGATCGGCTACACCGCCTACATATGGTTACTCGAGCACGTTCCCACGTCCAAAGTCTCAACCTACGCGTACGTGAATCCGGTGGTGGCCGTGTTCCTGGGCTGGTTGATTCTGCACGAGCGCGTAGACCGTTTCATCCTGGCGGGAAGCGCGATTGTGGTGCTGTCCGTCATCCTGGTCACGAGTGCGAAGGTGAAAGAAAAGACGGTCGCCGCAAAACTCCCCGCAGTCGAAGCAGCAGGAGATTAGGTTCGGTTTTCAGTCATAGGGTTACGAAAACACGATCTGTCATCAAGCGAAGCGAGGGATCTAGGTTCTTGCCTGCGCCATCTGTGTCACCGCTGCGGGCAAACACCCAGATCCCTCGCTTTGCTCGGGATGACAGGATCGTAATTGGTCGGCAGCAAGT
>JADGNP010000056.1 GCA_017883425.1 Candidatus Sulfotelmatobacter sp.
GGCACAAGACAACAAGAGCATCAAGGTTCCGAGATGTTTCTGAACTGCCATCATTCTTTGCTGACACTCGCTGGCGCTCCACTTGCCGCCTGAAATTTGGCGTTGCCGCCATCTACTCCTGGTTCAGCACGTCACCAGCCAAACTCGCTTATCCGCCGCCCTGACCGTTCTGGTGGCACTGGTAACAATTAATGCTGTTGTAGACGTACCCAGACACATGGTCGTGCTGGAAATTGTTCGCGTTATTGCCGCCATGGCAACCGGTGCATTGGAAGACGGAGTAGTCGTTCGAATTGATATGGCACGTGGAGCACACGTTGTTCGCGTTGCCGTGGCTGGTCGGAAACTGCGTGTATTGCGTGTGATTGAACGTGGCGCCGGTCCAGGCCGTCGTGTTGTGGCAGTTCTGGCACGTGGTCGGGAAGAACTGCGGCTGCGCTTTGTGGCCAGGGTTCGTGGTGTTGTTGTAGTCAGTCTGGTGGCAGCCGATGCACGTGGTTGGCAGCGTCGTGTAATTGTTGTTGACGTGGCAGTCGGTGCACACCCGCGGCGGCACCAGATGCGAGCCGGTCAGTGGGAACGTCGTGTTGTTGTGGTTAAAGGTCGAGTCGGTCCAGACCGTCGTGTCGTGGCAGAGTTCGCACGTGGTCGGGAAGCCGGCCGCAGCGTGGGCGGGATTGGTCGTGCCGCTGTAGTCCTTCTGGTGACACGAGTAGCACAGCGTGCTGTTCAAGGCATAGTTGTTGTTGACGTGGCAGTCGGAACACTGCCGCGGCGGCACCGTGTGCGCGCCCGTCAGCTGAAAACCGGTGGTGGTGTGGTTAAAGGTTCCGTCGGTCCAGAGCACGGTGTCGTGGCAGGTCTCGCACGTCGTGGGGAAACCCGCATGCGGCACCGGCGTAGTCGCGTTGTTGTAATCGGTCTGATGGCACGACACGCAAGACGTGCTGGTCAGGTTGTAGTTGTTGTTGACGTGACAATCCGTGCACTGCCTCGGCGGGGAGGTGTGCGCCCCGGTCAGCGGGAATCCGGTGCTGTTGTGGTTGAACGTCGCGTTCAGCCAGGTCGAAGTGCTGTGGCACGATTCGCAGGTCTGGGGGAAGTTCGCCGTGACGTGATTCGGGTTGGTTGTGCCCTGGTAGTCCTTCAGATGGCACGTCACGCACGCCGTACTGTTCAAATTGTAGTTGTTGTTGACGTGGCAGTCCGTGCACAGCCGCGGCGGAACGGTGTGCAGGCCGGTCAGCGGGAAGCCGGTGCTGTTGTGGTTGAACGTCGCATTCAGCCAGGTTGATGTGCTGTGGCACGTCTCGCAGGTCTGGGGGAAATTCGCCGTGACGTGATTCGGGTTGGTCGTGCCCTGGTAGTCCTTCAAGTGGCAGGTCACGCACGCCGCGTTGTTCAAGGTGTAGTTGTTGTTGACGTGGCAGTCCGTGCACTGCCGCGGCGGCACTGTGTGCAGGCCCGTCAGCGTGAACCCGGTGGTCGAGTGATCGAATTTTCCGTCGGTCCACAGCACGGTGTCGTGGCACTGCTCGCACGTTGTGGGGAAACCCGAGTGCGGCACCGGCGTGGTGGCATTGTTGTAGTCTTTCTGGTGGCAACTGACGCACGTCGTGGTGGTGATGTTGTAGTTGTTGTTGACGTGGCAGTCCGCGCACTGCCGCGGCGGCACTGCGTGCGACCCGCTCAAAGGAAATCCGGACTTCGAGTGATCGAACGTTGCCGGCTGCCACCCGGTCGTGTTGTGACAGACCTCGCAGGTCTGCGCGAACCCGCCCTGCACATGGTTGGGATTCGTCGCGTTCTTGAAGTCCGTCAAGTGACACGACACGCATGCCGTCGACGTGAGGTTGTATTTGTTGTTCACGTGGCAGTCCGTACACTGCCGTGGCGGCACCGTGTGCGATCCCGTCAGCGGAAAGTTCACCGTTGCGTGGTCGAAGCTGGCGGGCTGCCAGGCGGTGGTCGTGTGGCACGTCTGGCAAGTCTGCGAGAAGTTCCCCGCCACGTGGTTCGGGTTCGTGGAACCCTGGAAGTCTTTCAGATGGCACGACACGCACGTGGTGTTGTTCAGGGTGTAGTTGTTGTTCACGTGGCAGTCGGTGCACTGCCGCGGTGGAACCAAGTGCGAACCGGTCAGGACGAACCCGGTTGTCGAGTGATCGAACTTGCCATCGCTCCACTGCGCCGTGTCGTGGCACTGCTCGCACGTCGTGGGAAAACCCGCGTGCGGCACGGGAGTAGTCGCGCCGGTGAAGTCCTTTTGGTGACACGAGAAACACAGGGTGCTGGTCAGGTTGTAGTTATTGTTGGCGTGGCAGTCGATGCACTGCCGCGGCGGCACCGCGTGCCCGCTGGTCAACGGAAATCCTACAGAAGAGTGATCGAACTTCGCACTCAGCCAGTTGTCCGTCCCGTGGCAACTGTCACAGGTGGTGGAAAACCTTGCCGTGACGTGGTTGGGATTGCTGGTCTTGGTGAAATCCGCCGCGTGGCAGGAATAGCACTGCGTAGACATCGTCTGAAACTGGCTGTTGGCCGCGCCCTTATGGCAGGAATCGCAATCTACGGCGGCGTGCGCTCCGGTCAGCGGAAACCGGTTGTTATGCTGCTGGATCTGCTGGATCGAAACCTGCCAGCCGCGCACCGTGTGACACTGCTCGCAATTGGCTCCCAGTTGCCGCTTGTGAATGTCGGCGTGGCAGTCCTGGCATCGTTGTCCGACGTTGGTGAACACCGGCTTGACGTGACACTGGATGCAGGTCACGGACTGGTGCATGCCGCGCAGCGGGTATCGCGTCTGATTGTGATCGAATTCAGGAACCGCGCGGATGGGTTTCCATCCGGCGGCGGTGTGGCAGTTCTGACAGGGCACGTTCAGATTTCCGTGCGGGCTGTGCGTACCTGCGGAGGCCTGTGCCTGCGCGCTTCCCGAAACTCCGGAAAACGTCAACAGCAGCACCGCAATCAGATTGAGTATGCCCCCCGACGCCAACATGACTCGCCCCTTGCCTTGGCCCAACAACATTAGGAAACAAACGATAAGAAGATTTATGAGGAGTGATGCAATTTTCTGTCCACTTAGAGTAGCGATGCGAATGCTTTTTCGAAAGTTACGCAAGGCCCTGTTCGGAGCGTCGATTCGTTCATCGATCTGATTCCCATCGAGTTCAGTATTACTATGAGCGAAATGTAACTTCTGCGCGTTACCTCGCATTTTTTGCCGTAGATGATTGGGCGTACAGAAACCTGAACGGCGTACAAAAATCAAGCTGCATTCCCAAAACGAATCTGCTACGACTTGGAGATATACCTCAGAAGGCTTGCTGAAAGGCACGACGAAGGTTTTACAACTTGACGAACCTGGCAGGACAGCAGGCATCGCGCCGAGTCCGAAACTTATAAACCGGGTTGCTTCGCCTTGGGTACAGGATTGGTGGATCCGTGGCATGTCGCGCAGTCCTTCGGTGTGGGCTTGTAGAAGAGCACAGTTTTGGCGGCAACAACTCTGGTCAGCTTGTGGCAACCCGCGCAGCGCACGTTCTGGTGCGCCCCGCGCAGCGGAAATTCGGTCCCCTTCTCGTGGTCAAACAGGGACGGCTTCCACTTCATGCTGGTGTGGCACTCCGCGCAGCGCGTGATATCCCCTTTGGCGAACTGCTTTCCGTGGATGTCCTCGTGGCAGTCCTCGCATTGCGTCGGCGCGGCCTTGAAGTCCACATTCATCAACTTAGTTTCAAGATTGGGGGGCTTGTGGCAATCAACGCAAGCCGTAGCGCGGTGCGCGCCGAGCAACGCAAACTTTGTCTTCGAATGGTCGAAGCCCGAGAGTTCCTTCCACGACTTCGTGGTGTGGCAAGCTTCGCACCCCGCCACCGAACCGTCGGCCCGCGCCAGCTGCATGCGCTCTTTGAACTGCCCCTTGTGCGGATCGTTGTGGCAACTGGCGCAGTTCAGAGTCTTCCAGTGGTAAATCACTGCCACCTTCGGCTGGAACTCCGCCGATTCCTTGTGACAGTCGGCGCAGGGAACCGCAATGTGCCCGCCCGTGAGCACGAAGTGCGTCTGCTTGTGCTTGGCCAGGCTGAACGTGGAAGGCTTGTATCCCTCCAGATTGTGGCAGCGGTCGCAGGCGTTGAAGTAGGGCGCCGCGACAAACTGCCCGGCATGCCCGTCGGCGTGACAGTCGATGCAGCGCTCGAACTTGACCTTGAAAAGCGTGTCTTTCCCCTTCGGGACATGACACTTCGCACATTCCACCGCCGCATGCTTCCCTTGCAGCGGATACGCGCTGGAGGCGTGCTCCTTCACAGTAAAGGTCGATGGCTTCCATCCCTTCACGGTGTGGCAGGAAGCGCACTCTCCGCCCTCCGGACGCTTGGCAAACTGGCCGTTGTGCGGATCGGGCTTGTGGCAGTCCATACACTTCTGGAATACCAGCGGCTTCTTGAAATCTCCGTTAGCGTGGCATTGGGCACAATCGACACTGGCGTGCTTGCCTTCCAGCGGAAACTTGGTCTTGGAATGATCGAAGCGCTCGTTGACGGCCTGGAGAGAAATCTTCTTCCACCCGCTCGTGTTGTGGCATGACTGGCAGCCTTGCGCGAAGCTCCCGTGGTGCGGGTCCTTGTGACAGTCGGAGCACTGGTTGAACGGAATGCCCACGTACTGCGGCTTGCCGTCCGCCCCATTGGTGTGACACTTGGCGCATTGCACCTGGGCATGCAGGCCGGTCAAGGGATAGCGTGTCTTCGAGTGATCAAACTGGGATTGACCGGACTGGCCGACATTGATCGCCTTCCAGTCCACGAAATTGTGGCACTGCTGGCAATTCGGACCCAGGCGGCCTTTGTGCTGATCTTCATGGCAGGCAATGCAGCCGGTTGTGAGCCCGAGGTAAGTCCGGTTCAGATCCTTGATTTTGATGGACGCGTGTTCCTGGGGAGAGATGTGGGCAGGATTGTGGCACTTGTTACAGGTCAAGCCCGCGTGCTTGCCTTCCAGCAGGTATCCCGTTTCCTTGTGATTGAACGTCTTGATGTCCCACTTGATCAGCGGGAAGTCTTCCCCGTTGTGCTCCGAGTGGCAACGGGCGCATTCCTGACTGGAGCCCGGAGGGATGTTATAGGTGGCGTGCAGGCCTTTGCGAGCGGAAAGCCGGGTCGCGATTTCGGTGTGACAGTCCAGGCACTTCAGCGCCGCTTGGCCGCCGAACTTGTGGCAACTGGAGCAGTTGGTCGATCCGTTCAGCGATTGATGCGGCCGCGAGAGTGGTCCGGGAGAGATCTGCGCAGAAGCCGCGGGCAACAACCCACCGAGACATGCGAGGAAGAGCGCTGCGGAAATGGCGAACCGAACGGTGCGCGCTCGCCCCTTCCGGACGCACATTGCCATTGCATTCTCTGGCGTTTTTCGAACTTGCCTTCTCCGTTTTGTCTTGCCGCGCACCATGCCCTCGCGAGATGATCTCGCACGTCCTTCCATCACTGATAATTGTTCGCAGTGTAGTTGTCAGTGACGGAACGCACCAGTCACCGGGAGTACACTCGGTTAGCAACCTTTGGTCCAACGTGGGCCCGGCAAGGCGGCCGTACGGCGCTGGACATTCCTCGCATCCAACGGAACAACGAGGGGGCCCACCAACCGCCACATCGAAAGAAACCATTGGCCCTTGCGACCGGGCCTTGTAAAGTTTTCTTAACGCACGCCGAAAGTTTTTTGTACGGGCTGTCCGCTGGAACTCAGTTTCGGGGTTGGCCACCCGGCGGAAAACGTGATTTGAATCACTTACGGCGGGGCCGAGAAGCTTGAAACTAGGTTGTTTACCGGTCTCGGTGCTGAGGTACGGGGCGTGCTCAGAAAACTATTCCGGTCTCACTCTTTGCTGGCGTCGGATCTCGTCTCTTTCCGCCACCAGGAATCCATCCTCATTGTCTTGAATCTCCTGATTCTGGCAGTTCTGTTTTCCCTGCATTGTTATTTTTTCGAGTTCTGGGGAAAGCCGTCTCCGCTGCTGATCGTTGCCATCGGAATTGGCATCGTCCTGAAAACTGCGGAATGGCTGTGGCTGCAGCGGCTTTCGCAGCCTCTGAAGCCCGCCGCTGTGGCCACACTTACTTGGGCATCCATCGCTCTGAATATCACGCTCGCCTCGCTATTGGCCGGGCTGACCGATCGCGAAGACACTCCCTATTTCGTGCTCATGGTGGTTGCGGTTCTGGAGGCCGCCTTCCGCTTTGAGTGGTTGGCTGTCGTCGGGGTCATCACCGTGGTCGACCTTTCCCTGTTCTGGCAAGTCTGGTGGTACTTCGGAAAACACCCGCCTCTCGACGTCGGAGAATACTACGAGGCCGGCATCACGTCGTTGCTGTTTGCGATCGTCGGCGTGCTCGTGTGGCTGCTGCTCGCCGACTTGCAGCGGAAGGAAACCCGTCTGGCCAACAACGTGCTTGAACTGGAGCAGGCGCGCGAACAACTGCTGCGCGAGGAGAAGCTGGCTGCCATGGGACGCTTGTCCAGTGCGATTGCCCACGAGATCCGCAATCCGGTTGCGATGATCGCCAGTTCCATCGCGACCGCCAGGGAACTCTCCGGCGCGGAGCGCGAGGAAATGTTCGGGATCGCCTCGGACGAGGCCAACCGGCTCAGCCAGTTGACCACCGAGTTTCTCGACTATGCCGCCACGCGTCCGCCGAACCTGGCGCTGACCTCCGTGGCCGACACGGTCGCCTACGTCGCCGACGCCTCGCGGGCTCACGCCAGTCAAAAAGGCATCCGCTTTGAGTTGGACGTTCCCGAAACGCTGACCGTGCGAGCGGATGAAAGCCAATTGCAGCAGGCTCTGATGAATCTGCTGCTGAATGCCGTCGATGCTTCTCCAGCGGGCGGTACGATCATCCTGCGCAGCCACAACGGAAATCGGAAAGTGTACATCGAGATAGAAAATGCGGGCGCCCCGATTCCCGAGTCCGCGCTCAGCCGAATTTTTGAGCCGTTTTTCACGACGAAGCCCCGCGGGACTGGGCTCGGGTTGGCGATCGCCCGCAACATCGCGCGGGCACAGGGCGGAGATCTCGTTCTTGCCGCCAACGGGCCCGCTCGCGTCTGTTTCTCGCTGACACTTCCGCTCTCCAACCAGGAATCGCAGGCATAGAAAGCCAAGGAACCTCAACCGATGGGACGAATCCTCTTAGTCGACGACGAACCGAACATGCGCCGCATTCTGGCGTCCAACCTCCGCCTGGACCAGCATCAAACCTGGGAAGCGGGCGGCGTCGAGGAGGCCCAGCGTAGTCTGGCGGCCAACGATTTCGATGTCGTCATCACCGACCAGAAGATGCCCGATGGCGATGGCCTCACGGTCCTTGCCTCGGCTCACGAGAACGATCCCACCCTGCCCGTGATTCTTCTCACCGCCGTGGCCAGCATTGAGCTCGCGGTTGAGAGCATGCGCAAGGGCGCCTTCGACTTCCTGGCCAAGCCGTTTCAGCCTGAGGTGGTACGCGCTACCGTCCGCCGCGCCTGCGAACGCACTCGCCTCTTGCGCGAAAATATCCTGCTCAAAGATGCGGTCGTCCGCCTGGAGGGAACTTCAGAAATCTACGGCGACAGCCCGGCCGTGCACGAGGTGCGCGATCGCATTGCCCGGGTCGCTCCCACCCACGCCACCGTCCTGATCACAGGCGAGACCGGCACCGGTAAAGAACTCGTCGCTCGCGCCATCCACCGCAACAGTCCGAGGGCCGCCAAGCCTTTCGTCGCGGTGAACTGCGCAGCGTTCACGGAAACTCTGCTGGAAAGTGAACTCTTCGGCCACGAAAAGGGCGCCTTCACGGGCGCTGACCGCCAGCGCCAGGGACTGTTCGAAGCCGCCCATGAAGGCACCCTGTTCCTCGACGAAGCCGGAGAAATGTCGCTCGCCGCTCAAGCCAAGCTGCTGCGGGTTCTCACCGACGGTCAGGTGCTGCGCGTTGGCTCCACCCGTCCGCGGCGCGTGGAGGTCCGCGTTCTGGTGGCGACTCACCGCAATCTCGAACAGAGAGTGAAGGAAGGACTCTTCCGCGAGGATCTCTTCTACCGGCTGGCCGTCGTTCCCATCCACATTCCGCCGTTGCGCGACCGGCGCGACGACATTAGCGGTCTGAGCGATGTCTTCTGCCACCAGGTGGCGACCGAACTGAAAATGCCGCGCCGCCGGCTGACTCCCGAAGCCCTGCAGAAACTTCAGCAATATCGCTTCCCGGGAAACCTGCGCGAACTGAAGAATCTGATCGAGCGCGCCTACATCCTCACCAGCAATCCGGAGATCGGCGCCGACGATCTACCTCTGGCGCAAAAAGAAACCCTGTCCCCAAGCGGGAATGGCGGCATCCATGCCGGCGGGCTTTCGATTCCTTTTGCAAACTCGTTCGACCTTACCGGTGTTCTCGAGAGTGCCGAAAAAGAGTTGATCCTCCGAACCTTGAATTCCACGCACGGAGCGCAAGCCGAAGCCGCCCGCCGGATGGGACTCTCCCGCAGCGCACTGGCCTACAAGCTCACCAAGTACGGCATCCGTTCGGCGGAGTAGCACCCCTGTTGCAGTAAGAAAAACGCCCACTCACTCTGCGGGCGTTCTGCCTTTGGATTCGCTGTGGCTATGCAATCGGCCTTCCGTAGCCCCTTTTGACGCCGAATTGCAATTGTAAAAAGAATGTCAAAAACGCCCGCCCTGAGCCGACTTTGCCGTCAAACCGTTGTAAGCTTTAGAAGTCGAGCCACTTCCGGTGAAGCGATTCGAGGGAACCGGAAGTTCTCCCCCCCGATCACAGGACAATCTCATTATGGGGAACCTTGCTACGCCACTCAGTTCCGCGAGAGCAGTAAATCCAACTGCTTCCACCAAACCCGTCGGCCGTATCCTCGTCGTCGAAGACGACCCAGCCGTCCAGAAAGCCCTTCGTCGGCTCTTTGAGACCGAGGGCTATACCGTGGAAACGCAGTCCGATGGCAGGTCCGCGCTCGACAGCTTCCAGTCTTCCGCGCCGGCTGCCGTGGTTCTGGACCTGCGCCTTCCCAAGGTCTCCGGCCGGGACGTATGTAAAGAGATCAAGGCGATGGCCCCGACCTTACCGATCGTCGTGCTGAGCGCGGCCAGCGACGTCTCCGACAAGGTCTTGTTGCTCGAGTTGGGTGCGGATGACTATGTCACCAAGCCCTTCAGTCCCCGGGAACTGCTGGCCCGTGTCCGGGCCGCGCTGCGCCACACCGCGCGCACCCCGGATGCGCAGGTGGTCAGTTTCGCTGAAATCTCCGTTGACTTCAAGAAGATGGAGGTCAAGCGCGAGGGGCAGGTCGTCGTCTTGACCGCCCAGGAATTCAAGACCTTCCAGTTTCTGGTGCACAATGCCGACCGGGTCATCAGCCGCGACGAACTCCTGAACGAAGTCTGGGGCTACCAGAACTATCCTTCGACGCGTACCGTCGACAACCACATCCTCAAACTCCGCCAGAAACTCGAGAAAGACCCTTCGAGCCCGGTACATTTCCGCACGGTACATGGCATGGGATACAAATTCGTCCGCTGATGCCCGTGAATCCATCTCCCGAGTCCGTGCCCCATTCTTCCCAGACCGAGTCAAAGACCGAGCCTGCCGCTGCACTTCTGCCGCGCCTCCGCCTGCGTACCCGCTTTCTGCTCTCCATGCTGCTCATCACCACGGGCCTCACCACCACCAGCCTGCTGCTCGTGCAGCGCAGCATTCGCGGCAACGTTCGGCAAAGCATCGCGGTCAATCTGCGCAATTCCGTCGCCGCCTTCCAGGATTTCCGTCATGAACGCGAAACCATGCTGACCAGCGACGTGGCTCTGCTGGCGGACCTTCCCATCACACGCGCGATCATGACCAGTGCCAATCCGGCCACCATCCAGGATGCCTCGCAGGACATTTCGCAGATCGCGGCCAGCGATCTTTTTGTCATGGTCGATCGCAGCGGTCAAGTCGTCGCGCTGCATACCAAGACGCCCGGATTCACGCGGGAGGCGGCTGCAAAGTATTTCCAGCAGTCCCTCGATGAGGATCGGGGAGAATCCAGCCACTGGTGGCTGGGAGAGCATCACCTCTACCAGACTTTTATAGAGCCCATCTACCGTGGCTCGAGGACGGACGGAACTCTGCTCGGGTTCCTCGTCATCGGCTACGAGATCAATGACCGCCTGGCTGAGGAAGTCAGCAAAGTGGCCGGCAGCCAAGTGGCTTTTTCCTGCGGAAACGAGATCGTGGGCACCACGCTGCCCCCGGCACAAGTGCATGGCGGGAGCATTCAGGATCTGATCGCCGGGTCTGTCCACGACGATCCCCGGGATATCGAGATCGGCAGCGAACGCTTCCTGGCCACTTCCCTCGCCCTCTCGGGCTCTCAATCGACGCCCGTTCGATTGAGCGTGCTGGGTTCTTACGATCAGGCCACGAAGTTTGTCGATCAACTGAATCGTTATCTCCTTCTCCTGGGCCTGGCCGCGATTCTGGTAGGCAGCGGACTGGTGTTCTTCATCTCTCACACTTTCACGCGGCCGCTGGGGAGTCTGGTGGCCGGCGTGCGCGCCCTCGAAGGCGGAGACTTCTATCATCCGCTCGATCCGCGTGGCGGAGACGAAGTAGCCGAATTGACCCGTGCCTTCGACCGCATGCGCACCAGCCTGCTCAAGAGCCAGCGCGACCTGCTGGAGTCCGAACAACTGGCCACCATCGGACGCATGGCCAGTTCGATTTCGCATGATCTGCGCCATTCCCTCGCCGCCATCGTGGCTAACTCCGAATTCCTTTGCGACAGTCACCTCACCCCTGCGCAGCGCGAGGAGTTGTATCAGGAAGTTCGGACCGGAGTAAACCTGATGACCGACCTGATCGATTCCCTGCTCGAATTCGCCCGCACGCGCGAATCCTTGAGCCCCGCTTACGCCAACGTCTCGGAAACGATCCACCGCTCCGTTCTCGCAGTCCGCCTGCATCCCCGGCATCACAACCGCTCCATCGATGTGCTGTGTAGCGTCCAGGTTTCAGGATGGTTTGACCAGCGCAAGCTCGAGCGTGTTTTGTACAACCTGCTGTTGAACGCCTGCGAGGCAACTCCCCCGTTGGGAGGCATCGTGGAAGTCACCGCCGGTGAAGTCGCGGGTTCCATTACAATTTCGGTCGCCGACAACGGTCCCGGCATCGCCGAATCCATCCGGGAACGGCTGTTTCATCCCTTCGTCAGCTACGGCAAGGAGAACGGCACTGGATTGGGACTGGCGGTCGTGCAGAAAATCGTGCAAGATCACGGCGGCGAGATTGTTGTGGAACGTACGGTTCTGGGCAGAACGGTCTTCCGGATCGTGCTGCCCGGGTGCCTGCAGGATGCCTCCCGCAGCGCCAGCGAGCCCGCCGTGGAAGTGTCTTCTTTTGTGCCCGCGCAGCGGGATGATGCCGCACAGAAATCAATTTCGCATCCGGGCCCGTAGGCACGTTCCCTCTTCGCCAAGTGCCTGACCCCCGGGTGGTGTAGGAGGACGGTGTGAAGAGCTTTAAAGCCCCTGCAGTACGCGGAGCCGCGTTGGCGGTTGCCGCTTTCGTCTTATGCAGCACACTTAGCCGGGCGCAGGAAGCGCCCGCGGCTGCGTCTCCGGCGCCGGGTGAAACCACAAGCGCCGTTCGTGACCTGCAGGATCAGGTCCGTCAACTTCGAAGTCTGGTGGAAGAGATGCGCGCCGAAAATGTCGAGTCCCGCGCCGAGATGCACCAATTGCGCCAGGACCTGCAAGCCACGCGCGCGCTGCTGGAGCGGCCTGCAGCGCCCACCGGCGGCAGCTCTGAGACGGTTGCGGCCGCGGCGCCGGAAAACGCAGCGCGCGCCGCTTCGAGCACGACCAGCACATCGACTCCCCAGGGTTCAGCCCCGCTCGAAGAACGCGTTCAGAAGCTGGAAGAATCCACTTCGCTGATCGGCTCGAAAATCGAGGAGCAATATCAGACCAAAGTCGAAAGTGCTTCCAAGTATCGGGCGCGGCTTCACGGCATCGTCCTGATGAACGCCTTCCGCAACCTGGGCGGCTCCGACAATCTGGACTTCCCTTCCTATTCCGAACCGGTCCGGGTGGGAACGCCACCGGTCACGCTCGGAGCTACACTACGTCAGTCGGAAATCGGCTTCGAAATCTTTGGCCCGAACGTCGCCGGGGCGAGGACAGCGGCCGATGTTCAGCTCGATTTCTCGGGAGGATTCCCCGGATCCGGCAACGGCGTGAACTTCGGAATCGTCCGCTTGCAGACCGCCAATTTGCGATTCGACTGGGAACACACCTCGGTGGTGGCAGGCCAGGATTCCTTGTTTATCTCGCCTCTCTCGCCCACTTCGTTCGCATCGCTGGCCACGCCTGCGTTTGCCTTTGCCGGCAACCTTTGGGGCTGGACTCCGCAACTGCGAGTCGAGCACCGCTTCTCGGTGTCCGACCAGCAGACTGTGACCGTGCAGGCGGGAGTTATCGACAACCTCGACTGGGAGCCTCCCTACGATCCGTTCTACCGTTCGGCGCAGGCCGGGGAAATGTCCGGACAGCCTGCCTATGCGGTTCGCACCGCGTGGTCGCGTCCCGTGCGGGAACATCCACTCAGCTTCGGCGTCGCCGGCTACTATGGCCGCCAGGACTGGACTTGGGGACGTTACGTCGACGCCTGGGCCGGGATGGCGGATTGGCAGATTCCCATTCTCCCGCGCCTCGGTCTCTCCGGCGAGTTTTATCGCGGCCGTGGCATTGGCGGACTCGGCGGCGCGATCGGGACTTCCATCGTGTACGGCGGCGACCCGACTGCGCCCTTCAGTCCGATCCGCGGTCTCGACACTGCGGGCGGATGGAGCCAACTGAAATTCCAGTTGACTCCCAAACTGGAGTTGAACGGCGTATTCGCCGAAGACAACGCGTTTGCGGGCGACGTGCGCGGCTTCGCTACCGACCAGAACAATTTTGGGAGGATTCTGGGACGGAATCGCGGCACGCTGGGCAATGTTGTCTTTCGTCCGCGCTCCGATCTCGTGCTTTCTGCGGAATTCAGACGTATGCGCACCTTCCCCGTCTATAGCAGCAGCAGCGTAACCGATCAGGTGAATCTATCCGTGGGGATCTTGTTTTGAGAACTCGTGCGATCCATCGTGGACCGTTGCTCATCGTGGTGCTGGCGGCAGCAGTCTGCGCGCCCGCCCAGCAGGCGCTTAAGGGACATGTGCAACTGACCCGGAACGGTCATCCTCTGACGAACGCTTCGAAAGCGGTCCTCTGGCTGACTCCAGTCGGCGCGACCGTGGAACTGCCCCGACAAGAAGCTTCCCAGATTCCGCAACTGGTCCAGAAGAACAAAAGCTTTCAGCCTTCGCTTCTCGTGATCCCGGTGGGCGGCAAAGTGGAATTTCCCAACCACGATCCGTTTTTCCATAATGTGTTTTCGCTGTTTGAGGGCAAGCGCTTCGATCTCGGACTCTATGAGAGCGGAACCACGCGCTTCGAACAGTTCGACACACCCGGTGTCTCATTCATCTTCTGCAACATTCATGCTCAGATGAGCGCCGTGGTCATTGTCCTGGCAACGCCTTACTACGCCATTTCCGATGCGCGGGGAGAGGTCAGCATCCCCAATGTTCCGCCGGGCCGCTACCAGATGCAGGTCTTTCACTCTTCGGTCGCGCCTGACGCGCTGCGCGCCCTGAGCCGCGAGATTACGGTGGCTCCCGGCGACAGTTCGCTCGGAACCTTCACCCTGACGGAGACAGACGTCACGCTCGCCCACAAGAACAAGTACGGACGCGATTACGATCGCCCCGACCCCGACAGCCCCGCCTACGCGCGACCGTAATCGGCCGGAATGAAAAGGGCGTGCCGTTTAGCACGCCCCTTCTCGCCTCTGTCTTCACTTCGTTTACATCAACCCGCGGCTTTTTGCATCAACCTGCCGCGTCCGTAGAGACGTTGCCTGCAACGTCTCTAGCTCTTAGCGATGACCGCCACTGGAGTGGCCGCCGCTGCTGGAGTGTCCACCGCCACCGCCACCACCAGACGGATGTCCACCGCCACCGCCACCACCAGACGGATGTCCACCGCCACCACCTGAGGGATGGCCACCACCACCACCTCCGGAGGAATGGCCACCACCACTCGGCGGGCTCGAACGGCCACCACCGCCATAGCTTGGCGCACCGTGCGAGCCACCGTAACTAGGTGCTCCCCGCGATCCACCGTAGCTCGGAGCGCTGGGGTAACCACCGCGCGAATTTCCGCCGTAGGAGGGCGGCCGCACGATCGGCTGCCGCATATCCAACTGCGGACGGGACGAGGATCCGCGCCCGTAGCTGCCCGGATGCGAACTGTTGCCGCGCTGCTGCATCGAACTCGGCGCAGTCCGGTTCCAGTAGCCGCCGCTGCTGCCGCGTGCCGCAGGAGCGTTCGATGCGCCACGCGATACCTCGTTGCGGGATGGCGGCGTGAAGGGCCGGAATCCATCACGGTTGCTCGCTGGAGCAGACCGAGTCACGCCGCGCGGCGGTTCCATATTTCTGGAACCCGTATTCCCGGGGCCCATGCTTCTGGGACTCAGGTTGGAGGAGCCCATGTTGGTCCGTTGCGAGCTTCCAGGTCCCGACGAACGCGTGCTGCTGCTCGGCGGGGTGAAGGGACGGAATCCGCCGCGGTTTCCATTTTGAATGGAGGTCGGCTGATTACCTGCGCTCCTGTTCCCGGGATTGTTCATCTGCCGATTGGAGAGCGTGCCTGCACTGGGCCGCTGCATGTTGCTGTTCGCAGTCGTGCCGCGGAATCCGGCCGATCCGCCAGCAGCCACGCGGCCGCCAGCCGGAACTGCGCCGACATGGCTCTGCTGCATGGTCTGCCGCAGACTTGCGGTCTGCTGCTGGAACGACACCGGACGGGCTATGTTGTTATGCGCCGAGCCAAAGAAACGCTGCGCGCCACCGTTGCGCACGGTGGACGGCGCCGCCGCTCGTCCGCTCGCCGACAAACTGGCGCGGGAAGGAACCACGGGCAGGTTGCCCGCCATCATGCGCGCGCCATTCAACTGTTCACGGCTCGCCGCCATGGCTCTGACCCTGCCGGTGCCGAAGTGTCCCGCATTCATCGTCGACAGAGCGCGGCCAACGTGGTTGTTATGAATGTTCGCAATGTTTGAGAACCGGTTTCCGCCATGCAGCGGTGCGATTCCTCCGAATTGATGGAAGCTATGGATGCGGTTTACGTTGACTACGCCGAACCGGCCGCGGTATCCACCCCACCACGGATGGAAATGGTCGCAAGGTCCGATGGGAAGCCAGCCGAAGCCGCCCCAACCACCGTAGCCAAAGCCGAAACCATAGCCGCCGCCCCAGCCGAAGAACGAAACGTAGGCGGGCGCCCAGAACGGGTTATAGCCTGCATATACCGGGCCGGGCCACCATGCCCACGCATTGCCGTACGGGAACCAGCGGCCGTAGTGATACGGGGCCCATCCCCAAGGCTCGTAGCCAACCCACGTCCAGCCGTAGTAGGGCTGATAAGTCCAGTTGCCGTCGCGATACGGAACCCAGCCATCTGGCTCGTTGGGAACCCAAACATCGCCGTAGTCGGGGACGTTCTGCCAATTGCCATAAGCGTCCAGATCCTGCGATCCGGTGTAGCGGCGGTTGGTGTGCTGCCAGGAACTGGCGTTGCGGATCATGTGATCGCGGTCGCCGTTCCACTGATCCCAAGCGTCGCGGTCCGGAGCCGAAGAAATCTTGTACTGCGCGGACTGGCTGTCGCCGCGCACCGTGGCCATGTCTCCGGCGCGGACTTCGGTGCTGCCCTGCGGAGTGGCAATCTGCGCTTCGCCCTGGCGCACGATCACGATCGTGTCGCCATCGGGCCGCACTTCGATGCGGAACACGCCATCATGATGCGCGGGATGGACGGACACGTTCGGGGTATCAATCTCGGGCTCGGCGTCGCTGTCTTTGGAAACGGTGAAGTTCGCGATGCCCTCGCTCAACTGAATCTGAATATCTTTTTTCGTGAGGTTCGCGATGTTGGCCTTGGAGTTCGGGCCCAGACGAAGAGTGTTGGCGAAGTCGAGCTGCAACTCGGTGCGCGCGTTGTCGCCGGTCGAAACCTTGTCGCCGGTCATCACGGGCTGATTCAATGTTGCCGCCGACCAGTCGCCCGAGTCCCCGCGCTGCGTGGACACGTCGCCGTGCATCAGGCTGACGCGCGCCACGCCTTGGTCGGTCTGCGCCGGAGCTTCACCCGATGGTCCACCAGGCTGAGCTTCGGTAGGCTGTGCGTCGCTAGGTGGTGCCTGCGGTCCAGCCTGATCTTGGCCGATCTGGTCCTGGCCGATCTCCATGGGAGCGCTGGGCTGCTCTGAGGGTCCCGGACCTTCGTCGGTGGTTTGGGCGAACACGCTGATAGAGAACACGCCCGATAGCGCCAAAGTTAAGACTGCCAAACTTGCTATGAATCTGTTTTTCATAACCCACCTCTCCCAACCGGACCTAACTGCATAAACCCGCAGGTTGAGGAATCTCTCTGTCAAAAGGATGGGCAACTGCCATGCCAAAGAGGGCCGGAAGCACTGCCTACAAGTCGTTTGTTTTCAGTTATGAAGGGGGTGAATTCAACAGGCGAGAAGGCCGAATTCGATGGAGTTGGCCGACCTCAGCCAAGGGTGGTGGTTTTCGGCCACTTCCGCCTTGGAGAATTACTCTGTGCCGAAGGGATCTATCTGCAGGGTACTGAGGCCGGACACGTCATTTTTCGGAACATCACGATTACGCCGGCAAGGTGATCCGGTCACGCCTTTCGCGCGAACAGTATGATCGCTGGGGGTGCTCCACCCTGGCGTTTTTTGCAAGGGTGGGAGGCGATGCGGCCAATGCGTTTTCGTTTGAAACGCGCACGACCTGAAGGCGCGTTCTCGTGATGCGATCCCACTGCCGCCCACCCTTCGCGAAAAGCACGCGAAGGATGGGGC
>JADGNP010000410.1 GCA_017883425.1 Candidatus Sulfotelmatobacter sp.
AAGTTGATCGCATCGTCCATGCTCTTATCGAAGAAAGGTGGCTGCAGAATGCCCGCCGGGAACACGATCTCGTTATACGACCCGCTGTAGTACGCGTTGACTTCCGGCGGAGTCATGCCCCACTCCTTGCGGTCCAGCGGTTTGTCGATCTTCGCGATCTGCCGCTTCGATTCGAATTCGGTGGTCCGCTGCACATTCCCCATCAGATCGTCCGCCTTGATCGTCACCGAACTGTAGTCGCGGTACTCGTCGGGATAGCCAATCTTGTTGCGGATCGCCGTCAGCTTCACCTTTGCCTGCTTCTTGGTGTCGTCCGACATCCACGAGAGCCCCTGGATATCCTCATCCAACGATTTCTCCAGCGCGTCCACCATCTTCAGCATGCGCTGTTTGCCCTCCGCCCCGAAGGTAACCTCGACGTAGCGTTGCCCCAGCGCCTCTCCCAGCGACCCATCCACCAGATCGACGCAGCGTTTCCAGCGATCCTGAATCTGCTTCTGCCCGGTCAGGGCCTGCCGCATTTTGAAATTCGCGTCCACGAACGGCTGCGACAGCCACGGAGAAGCCGCCCGCAGCACGTGCCAGCTCACATACGTCTTGAGCGACTCGAGCGGCAGCGCCGCCACCACTCCATTCACCTGCTTGAAGAAATCGGGATTGGTCACGTTCATCGCGGTGAAGTTCGGTGCACCCACTGCCGCAAAGTAGCGGTTGAAATAAAACTCCGGAGCCATCGCGACCACCTCGTCGCGCGTCATCTTGTGGTCTCGGTTCTTGGGATCGCGCATCTTGGTGCGGTCCATCGAGTCCGCCGCCAGCAGGGTTTCCACCAGCAGCACGGTCTGCGCTGAAGCGGCTGCCTGTTGCGGAGTCTGGCCCGCCAGCGTAAACACCTGGGTGGCATACTCGACCAGGTGCTTCCGCATCTCGACCTTGTCCGCATCGTCCTTGATATAGTAATCGCGGTCGGGCAGCGACAACCCGCCTTGGCCGATGTACGCAATCACCTGGTCCGCATTGTGCAGATCGGACGCCGAATAAAAGTTGAACAGCGGGTTGGGCCCAATCATGTGCACGTGCGCGATCTCATCGATGAGCGCGCTCTTGTCCTTCACCGCCGCAATTCGGTCCAGTTCGGGCTTGAGCGGCGCAATCCCCTTGGCGGCCGCAGCCTTTTCGTCCATGCACGACCCGTACAGGTCTCCGATCTTCTGATCGATGGCATTGCGCCCAGCACCGCCCGTGGCGGCCTTTTCCAGAATCTTCCGCTCAATCCCAAGGTTGCTTTCATTGAGTTCGGAAAAACTCTGCCACGCGGGCCGGTCCGCGGGAATCTCCGAATTCTTGATCCAGTTCCCGCACGCGTACTGATAAAAGTCCACGCAGGGATCAACACTCTTGTCGATGTTGTCGATACTGAATCCGCCACCCGGCTTGGCGGAAGCAGCAGATTGCGAGAAACTGGCAGCGGTCACAAGCAACAAGAAGGCCAATACGAGAGGGAAAGAGCGCATCAGAAATTCCTCCTTTAAGCGACGGCTGAAATTCTAAGCCCGGAATTCGCGATGGGCAAACCGCAGCCGCGAGCGTCGCCTTTTGCCAGGGACCTCCGTGCCCTCAGTGTCCTCTGTGGTTCATGCCTTTCACTGTCGGCCCAAAAAACGATCCCAATCCCCGCGCGGCCCTTCCTCCGCCCAGACGCGGTTATAATCGAGACTCACCGAATTTCTACCAAGCTGGGGTTTTCATGACTTCCACGAATGGCAATGGCAGCAACGGTTACACCGTCCCCCAACCGCGCGCCGAGTGGCTCGCCCGCCGCAAGAAAGAGAACGCCACCGGCAACTTCTCCCAGATGCACTACGCGCGCCAGGGCGTGCTCACCGAGGAAATGTCCTTCATCGCTCACAAAGAAAAGCTCACGCCCGAGCTGGTGCGCGACGAAGTCGCCCGCGGACGCATGATCATCCCCGCCAACATCAACCATCCCGAACTCGAGCCCATGGCGATCGGCGTGGCCTCGCTCTGCAAAATCAACGCCAACATCGGCAACTCAGCCGTCACCTCCGAGATCAACGAAGAACTCAAAAAACTCCACACCGCCGTCCACTACGGCGCCGACACCGTCATGGATCTTTCCACCGGCGGCAACATCCACGAAATTCGCGAAGCCATTCTCCGCCACTCCCCGGTCCCCATCGGCACCGTCCCGATCTACGAAGCCATCGCCCGCGTGAAGCGCGTAGAAGATCTGAACGCCGAGGTCATGCTCGAAGTCATCGAGGAACAAGCCGCGCAGGGCGTCGACTACATGACCATCCACGCCGGCGTCCTGATCCAATATCTGCCGCTGATTTCCAAGCGCATCACCGGCATCGTCAGCCGCGGCGGCGCCATCCTCGCCCAGTGGATGGTCCACAACCACAAACAGAATTTCCTCTACGAGCGCTTCGACGACATCGTCAAGATTTTCAAGAAGTACGACGTCAGCTTCTCCCTCGGCGACGGCCTTCGCCCCGGCTGCGTCGCCGACGCCAGCGACGAAGCCCAGTTCGCCGAACTCAAGACTCTAGGCGAACTCACCAAGAAAGCCTGGGAGCACGACGTGCAGGTCATGATCGAAGGACCCGGCCACGTCTCCATGGACAAGATCAAGGAGCAGGTCGAAAAGGAAGTCGAGCTCTGCTACGAGGCCCCGTTCTACACGCTGGGCCCGCTGGTCACCGACATCGCGCCCGGCTACGACCACATCACCAGTGCCATCGGCGCGGCCATGATCGGATGGTACGGCGCCGCCATGCTCTGCTACGTCACGCCAAAAGAGCATCTAGGGTTACCGAACGAGAAAGACGTGAAAGACGGCATCATCGCCTACAAAATCTCCGCCCACGCCGCCGACATCGCCCGCGGACGCCCCGGCGCCCGCGACCGCGACGACGCCCTCAGCTACGCGAGATACAAATTCGACTGGGAAAAACAATTCGCGTTGTCGCTCGATCCCGAAACCGCGCGCGCAATGCACGACGAAACCCTCCCCGACGACTACTACAAAGAGGCCGCCTTCTGCTCCATGTGCGGCCCCAAATTCTGCTCGATGAACTACTCGTCCAAGGTGGACGAATACAACAAGCAAGTCCATGGCATCGAGAAAAAAGACTATTCAGACTTGGTGGAGAAGTTAGTCTCGCTGAAGTAGCAGCCTGCGGTTGCATTTGCATTTGCTTATGTGGGGACAGCCGCCCTCGGCTGTCCGCCGAGCGAAGCTCGGCTGCCGTTGCTAGTGTGGGGACGGGTCTTTGACCCGTCCATGCCGAGCGAAGCTCGGCTGCCCGGTATGAAGCGCAAGGTTGACCTACCCTTTCCCGCCACCACGAGGCTGCCCCGTCCGTCGCGGTTTTCGACGGGCGGGAACCTCGAACGTGTGCACAACGGGGAGGAATCTTCCGAATCCCGGAGGCGCATATGTATGCATTATTTTTTTTCTACCGAAAGCGCCAAATTATTGATTCCGCACGACTTGCTGGCTTGTGGTATGGCTTCCGTCCGCAAAATATTGGAAACAAAGATGTTACGCGCAAAATATTCCGGAATAAGGACTTAGGAGTCCGTTCTGGCCGATAGGGGCACAAATTCGTGGTCCCTGTCGGTCGAAAACCGCGAGGGACGGGACAGCCTTTGTCGTGGTGGCGCGACGGCCAGGTCGGCTCCCCGCGCTGGTTCTTTACCGACTTGTGGGAGAGGTGGTCGCGCACAGTGTCAGTGTTGCGACCTTCTGTATGCTCGGTCAAGGTTGTTCGTCACAAGAAATCGGATTTCCTGGCTGAGGGTTGTGGAAAAGTTTGAGCCGGAGCGGACTCGGAAGATTTCTTCTTCCCCCGACGAAACCTTGCCGGATAATTACTACAAAGAAGCCGCCTTCTGCTCCATGTGCGGCCCCAAATTCTGCTCGATGAACTACTCGTCCAAGGTGGACGAATACAACAAGCAGGTCCACGGGATCGAGAAGAAAGATTATTCGGAGTTGGTGGAGAGGCTAGTCACGCTGAAGTAGCTGAAAGCCGTGGAAGAGCGGCCCTTCAGGGCCGCGTCAGAGATGTGTTGAAAATGGAACATTGTAGGGACAGCCGCCCCCGGCTGTCCATGCCGAGCGAAGCTCGGCTCTTTTGTGTGTCGTTGGCCACTGAACCTTCTCCACAATTGGGAGGTCGCCGCCCACGCCAGGGGGCCCTCGATCACCTTGCCAATCTCATGCGCCGATTGTCCCTCGTTGGGAAACAATGCCATTTTTCTCCGGTGCTCGTGACTGCTCTTCGGTTTTTCATGACAGAATTGGCTTGTTCACTCTTAGAGAGGAATTGTGTATGGGGTGGAGATTTCGCCAATCGTTCAAGGTGATCCCAGGCGTCCGGCTAAACTTATCGAAGAGCGGCCTTAGTTGTAGCATCGGCGGTGCTCCGCTCACATTGAACGTAGGGCCGCGACGTGTTTATGGGACTGCTTCATTGCCAGGAACCGGCATTTCCTACAAGCAGCGATTTGATGGATCAGAAACTCCCCAGCCGGCCCTACTTGCCTTCCCACCTCTGGCAAGTCCTCCATCTTCTCCCGTCGCGATCCCGGCGGCTCCAATTCCCGTCCCCGGGTCCTTTCCCGTCAGCACGATTCCTGTTGGGGAGGTTCACAGTGCCAGCACTGAGGTTCTAACTAGCGAGAGCCTTAAGGAGTTCAAGCAGTTGATCCAGGCTACGTATGCCGAGCATGAGGACATTTCCTGCGAACTTGAGACAGCGCGTCAGGAACAGCAGAGAGCCTCACAGCGCTACATCTCATGGCGGGACGGTTTTCTGTTCAAGAAACTCTTCAAGAAAAAATTCGCACAGCGGAAAGCAGCTTCCGAGTTAGCGGACGCGAAGTTTTCGGAGCTTCAAGAGCAGCTTCGACTTACCACGATTGCAGCCCATGTAGAGATAGAACGAGAGCAAGCGGAGCCATATTTCCAGATGCGGGATGCTTTCGCATCTCTCTCGGAATGCCAAGCTATATGGGACATAAAGTCCTTTCGAGCGGCTGACAAATTCCACGAACGCACGACGGTTGAAGCGAGAGTTTGCCGCACGCACGTTGGTTTTTCTTTAGGAAGCTGCGATCTGCTTCAGTGA
>JADGNP010000411.1 GCA_017883425.1 Candidatus Sulfotelmatobacter sp.
ACCCCACGCAAGCCCCCTTCGAAGTGCAGGAGGATGGAACCATAGTCGTCTGTCGTTACCCGTAGCGGTTCGGTCGCCATGTCAGCGGTCTTCTGAAAAGTCTCCACCGGCCCCTTCGGCCGCTGCCGCACTGGAATGATGGTGGCCAGATCGGCGCAGAGTTCGGTCAAGTTGCGGCCTGTGATCCAGCAGATCAAATCCATCCAGTGCGTGCCGATGTCCGCCACGGCACGCATCGAGCCTCCCAGCTCCGGATCCAGACGCCAGTTCCAGTCAGTGGGATATAACAGCCAATCCTGCAAATACGTGCCGTGGGCAATCCGTGGCTCGCCGATCGCGCCCTTCTGAACCAATGCATGCGCTTCCTGGCAAAGCGGGTAGTAACGGAGGTTGTAGGTCACGGCTCCGACTCTTCCCAGTTTCTGCGCTAGGTGTACCAACGCCGCGGTCTCTTGCGTGTTCATCGCCAGCGGCTTCTCACACATCACGTGCTTCCCCGCCTGCAGAGCGGCTTCCGTCTCTGGAAAATGAAGATGGTTGGGGGTGCAGACATGCACCACATCCACCGACCGGTCGCTCGCCAGTTCTTCCATCGACTCGTACGCGCGGGCGATCCCCAGCGAACGGCATGCCTCCTGCGTCCTGGCAAGCGCACTCCCCAGCACGCCCTGGATGGGGATGGCAAGCCGCCGCAGGGCTTCAATGTGCGCTCTCCCAACAAAACCTGAGCCAATCACCGCTGCTCGCAAATTCACGTATGCCACCTCGATAGAGTTCAGACCAAGGCGCCGATGCTAAAAGGCATTTACGCCTTCGTCAAATTTCGATTACGAGTCTCTCGTTCATTCGGCGAAGGCAGCCGTCTGCTCCACCAGCGGAACCACAGCCGAATCAATCCAGGCGTCGCCCTCTCCGCCGGGCACGTCGGCGAACAGCCACCAGCGCTCCACATGTTCCACCACTTCTCCCGGTCGCAATTCGACCAGAGGCCCAAGCGTCTCCAACTCGAGGAAGTCGGGGTTGGTGAACACCTCGAAATTGCAGCCGAAATCGGGATACCGAGCACCGCTGATAACAGCTGCACGCTTCACGAAGAGACAGCCCTGCCTGAAATAAGCTCCCCAGCCAGCCGCGTTGTAGATGCCCCCCATTTGCTCTTTGAAACGGCCAGCGGGATTCGTCATTTGCCGCAACTGGATATAGTTTGTGCCCAGCACCCATCGAGGGTCGGCAAGGTCCGTGAAGGACCAGATGCCGAAGACTCCCACCGGCAGATAGTGATCCTTATCCATCGCAACCCTGGGAGAGAGCGGCAGGATCGCGCGCCCGCCAGCCCCCATCATGGTGGGCGACCACGGCGCGAGCGTGGTCGGGCGCGTGTCGTCATTCCTTATGCGCTGTGTGATCCGAACCTGCGAGCCCGTCGCCGCCAGTTCGATCTCAAGTTCTTTCCGCAGGTTGGTGCCCGGAGGCAACTCCTCTCGCTGCGCCGTGAAACGAGTCGCGTTGCCGTGCTGAGAAACCGCCACCGGAGTGTTGTCGGGATAATACGTTCTCTCCACTTCGGGGGAAACCCACAAACGGTGGCCACCATAAAGGCGGAACTCGGAACCCCCAGTCTTCCCCGCATCTTCCTCGACTTCATGGAGCAGGTTCTCCCCGTTGCGAAAGCCATAGAAGATAATCCGTGGACCGACATCGGCGGTTACGAGCAACTCGACGACGCCATTGGACAACCTGTACGCATTGTTCCAGCCTCGGTATGAGAATCGCTCGAACATGGTCGTGAAATTTGCCTGAGCCGTCAGACAAGTTCTTTCGCGTTCTTCTGGATCTTGCCCAGACCCGCCGCGATTTCGTGCATGTCTTCCTCATCTCCCAGCAACGCGGGCTGCGGAATCCAAACGGTTTCCCAGGCCGCTTTTTGTGTCGCCGGGAATTTATTCTTGAGAAACGCATGCTTCTCTTTGGCCTGCCTTCCGCTGAGGCGCTTCCGGTATTCGCCATTGCGGAACATGTGCAACTCGTGAAGCGGCGGGTAGCTTGCCTGGTTGGGAATACCCTCCGCGTTCATCGCTTCTATGAAACGCTCGGTAGAGAGGCCCGCGAATTCTTTTTTGTTCACATGAAAAATGTAGGCATACTGTCCGTTGCGCGTGCACCGTTCGTCCAACTTTTGTGGCGTGATACCCGGAATTTCGCGCAACAGGCGGTCCAGCAGCCGTGAGTTTTGATGGCGGCGCCTGGTCTGCTCGTCGAGACGGCTGAGCTGCACGTTCAGGATGGCGCCCTGCCATTCGCTTAGCCGGTAGTTCGATCCATAAATAAAGTGGCTATAGAACCACTCGCCGGGCATGCGGCCACAGTCGTGCACGGAGCGGGCCTGCACCTCGAATTTGTCATCATTGGAAATGATGATCCCACCTTCGCCGGCGGTCATCAGCTTGCTGGATTGAAAACTGAAGGTGCCCGCGACGCCAAATGTGCCGACCCGCTGGCCGCTCCACTCACTGGCGTGCGCATGCGACGAGTCCTCGATCAACGCCAGTCGCTTGCGGCTGGCGATTGTTTTCAGCCGATCGAGATCTGCGGGATGCCCGCCCATGTGCACCGCGATGATCGCCTTCGTTCTTGGTGTGATCGCAGCTTCCGCCAAGTCAGGATTGATGCAGTACGTCTCCGGGTCAACATCCACCAGCACCGGAAGCGCATTGGCAAACAAAACGGCACTGGCGGTAGCGACAAAAGTAAAGTCCGGCAGAATCACCTCGTCACCGGCGGTGATGCCAAGACCTGCCATAGTGACTTCCAGAGCAGCGGTGCCGTTGGTAACGGCGATCCCGTGGCGAGCTCCGTGAAACTTGGCGAAGGCATGTTCGAACTCCAGCGTTTTGGTTCCGGGCGTACGCCACCAGACTCGGCTCTCTAAAACTTCTTGCAGAGCCCGCTCTTCATTTTTGTCGTAGTACGGCCACACGGGAAACGACTTGCTTTTTGCTTTCTTCCCCCCAAGCAATGCCAGCGCGGACATGTCTTTGTCTCCTTGTTACCCCTCAGTATTGGTTGAATCCCGTTGCGTTGCGGGACGCTTCCACGTAGTGTCCGTCTTCGTGTGTCTTTTTTGCCGCGGCTTCAATCCTTGAAAGCCGCCACCTTCCCCCGCAAGACGGTGATTGACGCCTTCGGCAGGGTGAACGCAGTCTGCGGACCTGCATCCAGAGTAGTCGCGATCGGTGGGTCATCCGGATCCGGATGACTGTTTGGGCCGTCGTTGATCCAGACATACTGCTCGCTTCCGAAAGTCACGAGGGTAACCGGCCCTGAAAATGACGCATTCTGTTTGCTCTTGAAATCCTCAAACTGGACGCGCACGGTGTGCGAATTGGTCTCGTCGCGGTTGACCAGCATCAGCGACCAGTTTCCGTCGGGGCGATGCACCGCGTACGACGTAAGCAGCACATTGCCTTCGGCATCCTTGACATCCGTGGAAGAAGGGAACATGTGATGCAGGCCAGACCGGTGCTGCACCCACTCCAGGTTGATCATATGAGCCGCGAAATAAGGCGATGTGTATCCCTTGATGTCGTAGTCCTCGTCAGAGACAAAATTCGACCACGAGGCCCAGCCAAGGCAACTGTTCTGAATGCCCTGCGGCTGAATCGGCGAGTGATAGAAAGCGGCGCCTCCACCCTCGAAGAAAGAGCCAACATTGTCAGCCAGCCACAGTGCCGCGAAAATCGTGGTCATGGGTCCAGTGAGTTGGGCAGCCAAATGGTTCTCGGTCACCATAAGCGGAACTTCTTTGGGGACCCCGTCGTCTCTCCACACCTGCAGGATGTGCTTCATCAACTGCGGTTCGGTATACAAAGTTTTCCACGTGATGGTGCAAGGTTCGAACGGATAGTGCTCGAATGACACGAAAGCCAGGTCGGAAATACGGCCATGCCTCTTCAAGTAATCTACGAAGCGGCCCATCCATGAGATCCGGCCCTGCCCGTCTGGCCAGACTCGGATGTCCTCATTCACTCCTTCGAAGACCGGCCCACCCAGCTTGAGTTGAGGATCAACCTTGTGGATGGCCGTGGCCCACTGAATGTATAAGGCAGCGTAGTCTTCCGGCATGGCATGCTTGCCATCCGGCTCCTCGCCCATCTCAATGTACCCTATGCGGTAGCCACGCTTTTCGATGTAGGCAATCTGGGCGGCTGCATCGTCCGGTGTCCCGTAAAGCAGGGTGACCGGAATCATCGCTGGAAGATTGTTGGTGAGTCCGCTGGTGAAGAAGAGGTCGAAGCCGCTGTGCTGGTAACCACCGGTGGCATTCACATCAGCGGCCGAGTGCCAGGGATCAATCGAAGAGGAGCTATAGGTGGTTGGTCTGTCGCCGAGATTCTTTTGAACCTCGGCAAAGGCGCCACTGGAGTCGGCACTGCCCACACGGATCTCTTGAATGGCGTATCCCACGCAGTTGCGGACGTCGTCCGCCCCATGCAGATCGCAGGTGTTCGACGATTCCGTCATCAAGATGCGCACGTACTGAGTCATGACGGGCACGTCGGCGAGCTTCGTATTAACCGTTCCGCCTTGAGCGTTTCGTATTGCGCCTGAGGAGAAGGTCTTCCACTCGCCCTGAGGCCCCTCATCGAAGTCGAGTGCGCGTTTCCCCACCCAATACTCCACCTGGTAGGTCGTGGCATACGGACTCGCCCAGGCGATGCGGATCGCGTTGACCGGCTTCTCGGCCTTCAGATCCACGACAACCCATTGCGGGTGCAGTGCGTCGCTTTCCCCGGTGAACTTGCTGGTGAGATACGGATTGCTCTTCCAATAGCTGAGATTAGGACCTTGTAGCGGGCGGTCTCCGCTGGTGGAGAAACCACGGTGGGGCAATGCGTAGGAAAGGATGTAGCGCAGCGGCTCCTTGAGCTCGGTGCTGCCGGTAAAGTATCCGCCCTTGTGCGCCGGATCGCTCCACGTTCCATTCTCGGTCCAGTGCCAGGCAGCCATGCGGAGTTCGGAATTGTTTCGATAAGTGATCGGTCCCCAGCCGGCCGAGAGCGACTCCTGAATTATGTGTGGGGTATAAACCTTGTCAATCCCGTCATGAGACAAGACATCGATGGAGCTGCCAAGAGCGCTGTCGGGATCGA
>JADGNP010000412.1 GCA_017883425.1 Candidatus Sulfotelmatobacter sp.
TCGAGGACGAACGAGAACTTAGCTTGTGAATCTTCCGGATGGACGAGGAAGGTGGCGCGGCCGTCCACGCCGGTACGCAGCATGCGCAGGCCTTCGTCGGCTGCGTCCCAGGACTTCACGACGACGTAGTTCAGTTCGTCGCGCAGGAAGTCTTCGACGACGCGCTCATAGCGCGGTTCCACCTCAAGGAAGTCGGCGAGCACGCCTACGGGCGCGAGCCCTCCGTGCATGACGCCGGACTGAAAGAGACGGCGGACGGATTCGGTGGAATATCCGTGCTCGGCGATGACCGCCTCGAGAGAGCCCTTCTTGCCGAGGGCGGTCGCGTATTCCGCGCGGAGAACGTCAAGGTTGGTCTTGGAGTGGGTTTCTTCCAGTTTCTTCTGCTCGATCAAGCGGCGCAGCTGGCTGATCTCTTCGGTGATGCCGCTGAGGCGCTGGCTGACGGTTTCAAATTCAAGGGCGAGTTGGCCACGCTGTCCACCGAAGGCTTCGACCTGGATGCTCGCGTTGGTGATCTCGGCTTCCAGGCGGCGGGCTTCGCGGTCGGCGCCTGCCAATCGTTCTTCGGCCTGCGCGAGTTGGTTTCGAAGACGCGATGCCGAGGAAACCGTGTCGAAGATGGCGACGCGCGATTCTTCCTGCTGGCGCTCGATTTCGGCGAGACCCGCGGCAGCAGCGGCGGCGTCCTGCTGGCAGAGGGCGAGGTCGCTCTGCGCGGCAGCCAGGTCAGCGGCGGCAGACTCGAGAATCTGGCGGTTGGATTCACGCTCGGATTCGAGAGCGGTCAGGCGATGGCGAGCCTGCGCCAGTTCGGCTTCAGCCGAAGCGACCCGCACCAGCAACTCGGCGCAACGTTCTTCATTATGTCGGCGGCGGGCGTGAGCGCGGTCGATTTCGAGCGCGATCTGGCTGATGCGCTCGCGGTTCTCGCGCAACTCAGTCTCGATGGTGTAGCCGCGTTGGGTGCGGTCGGCGTGCTCGGATTCGAGTTGCTGCACGGCCTCAGTCCGATGCTGCATTTCCTCAGCGAGGGCGTTGAGCTGAGAATCGAGTTCGGCGCTTTCCTGTTCGATAGCGGCGAACTTGCTGGCCAGAACCAGACGCAACTTGGCGCGCATTTCCTCGCGCAGGCGCGCATAGCGTTCGGCCTTGGACGCCTGGCGCTTCAGCGAATTCATCTGCCGTGTGACTTCGTCGAAGATGTCGTTGATGCGGGAAAGGTTCAGCTTGGCGTCTTCGAGACGGGCCTCGGCCAGACGTTTCTTCGTTTTGAATTTCGTAATCCCCGCGGCTTCCTCGAGAATCGCACGGCGGTCGGTGGGACGGCTGCTCAGGATCTGGCCGATGCGTCCCTGCTCGATCAGGGCGTAGGACTCGGGGCCCAGGCCGGTTCCCATGAACAATTCCTGAATGTCGCGCAGACGGCAGAGCTTGCCGTTCAACAAATACTCACTGTCGCCGGAGCGGAACAGGCGGCGCGTGACCACGATTTCTCCGTGGCGGAATTGCTGCTGGTTGAACTTGCGGCGGCGGATCTTGAGAACCACGTGCGGGGCCGCGGTTCCGACGGATGCCGCGGTCGCAGGTGCGATGACGTTATGTGCAGGCAGCGCGAAGATCGGTTCGTCGTCGGGGAAGGCGACCGCAAGGGTATTGATCTTGGAGCGAGGAACTTCCACCTCTTCCGTTCTGCCGGGCTGCGCGTCTTCGACAGCCTCTTCGGTTGCTTTGGCGGCGCGGGCGCGGATGGAGGCTTCGTCCCAATCGTCGGAAATGTTGGCTTCGGCCTGGGCGTCCTGAGGAAGTTCGTCCTGAATGTCGATTTCGGTGGGGGCGTTGGCGTCGGGACCGTTATAGGCTTCCGGGTCGATCAGCGTGAGCGACACTTCCGCCATGCCGGTGGGCTTGCGGTCGCGGGTGCCGGCGAAGATGACGTCTTCCATGCGCGCACCGCGCAGCGTCTTGGCCGACTGCTCGCCCAGCACCCAGGAGATGGCGTCGGAAATATTCGACTTGCCGCAGCCGTTGGGGCCGATGATGGCCGCCACACCGTCCCCGTGGAACTTGAGTTCGGTGCGGTCGCAGAACGACTTGAACCCGAGAATCTGAAGCCTCTTCAGTTTGAGCAACGTGAACTCCTTAGAAACAGTGGCCAGTTGTCAGTGGCCAGTTGCCATTCGGTGAACACCCGCACCGACTGCCCCATGTTTCGCGTTTCTTGCGAAACGTGGGGATTTTGACTTCGCGCGCGGCGGGAGGACCTGTTTACCAGACGGGTTCCTCCTCCGCCGAATACGATGCAATCGTCGTCCATCCCGTCGTTCTTCTCACCCCAGGCTGGACAGGGCGGGCACAAAGTTAAGCTACTGTAACGGTGAAATTGGGGCGGGGTCAAGCAATATAACACCATATATGGTATGGCCTTACGAGCGACCGCGTTGGGTTGCACACACATTGCAGCAGATGGATGGTCTTTGAGTGGAGACGGGAAGAGAGGTGGGAGAACCGCGAGAGCAGGATAAGGCTAGCGCAAGCGATCAATGAGTGCAATCGCGATATTTCGCCAACGGAGAAAACCCGCGCCCGCACAACCACTCCCTCGCTAAGGCGAGAAAACCAGTAAGCACTACTACTTACCGTGACCGGCATCACAGACGGCGGTTACATTTTGAGATACAAACGCCGCGTTAGCCTCCCCGAACGAGCACGACTCCAATTCTGTGGGAGTGTACCCACCCGCTGAGGCAGATCTAGCCGTCTTAAGATTGCGCAATTGAGAAAGCCGCGCCCCGTTCTCAGCCTTACTTGCGTGTTTCTGGGCGCGTGTCCACTACCGACTCAGAAGATCCTTAGAACGAAAGGAACCGATATGAACCGTGCAAGTCGAATTGTAATTCTGTTGTGTCTGTGGCTGGTGCCCGCCTCGTGGGCACAGCTCGAGAACTCGATCCCGGCGCCTACGCGCACAGTTTCCGGCACCCGGATCGGACACTACAAAGATGGACCAGTGCCGATTGACCTTTCCACACGAACCATCGCCGCCCTTGTTCCGAACGGAGTGGGCAGCTACTGGACAATTTCTGGTACGGGAACCGACGCGGGGACGTTCAGCATTCCGAATGTGCCCTACGGTTATTATCTTCTGCAGCTCGGAGGCCGCTATCTCTGGACCAAGAACACCGTAATCAATGCCGATTTCGATTTCGCCTTCCGATCGAGCGCAGTCACTGCGGACCCGGCGACTACCCTGACCTTTAACCTTAGTAATCTCAGCCCTTGGCAAACGAATGACGTCCTTGAACTGGTGGACCCGAGCGTGAATGCCTTTCAACTCTTTCCCGGCACCGAGGGAGAGACGACATTCACGGGAACATTTCCGTATTCGACGAATCTCAACGATTCGACTCAGGGTGACAAAACCTATCTGCTGCAAGAATCGACGCAATATGTCAGCGGGTATCCCTTACTCGTTGCCTCAAGGGGTCTCTTCCCCAGCAACTTTACTCAGGTCGATGGAGCCGACACCCAGCTGACTGGAAGATTCAGGGCAATTGAGCCGACTCAAAAGTTCCGATCAAACGTTAACGGCGCCGATCTCGCGGCAGCAACGCTCGCCGCCAACCCGGGCGCGACGTTTGTAAGCACATTCTTTGGGCTCGATGTTTTTCCTGGCAGTATGGCCAGAGGCTTCATTGCGGCGGCTCCAGATCTGGTTTCCTACAGCCTCAATGGTGACGCGGCCCCATTTACCGTGAATGCCGACCTGGGCGACGTGCTGTACGGAAACCCGTTTCCCAAGACGTTCACATTATGCGCTTTGTACCAGTACTCCGCCCAAACCAGCTATCTGGCGCCTGGTGCGAGCAGCCCTGCAGCAATAACAACCGGCGTCTATGGCAACACCGTTGCTCTGCCGACTTCAACCCGACCCCTTCGGCTGATGGTCGGTACTGTCGTGCAACCTGCCGTCGGCAGGGCTGATTTCGTTGCCAATCAGAGCGGGATGGGATTGATGCCGACCCTCAGTTGGAAGCCCCCCAACGTAGGCATTGCCCACGCTTACCAGGTGTTGGTGTATCAGGTGACCAACACTGACGGCATCACGGCAGCCACAGCAATCGCTAGGCTCCAGACACAGGGTACTTCCATCACCATTCCGCCGAATGTGCTGATAGCCGGGCAAGCTTACGTTTTCCAAATCACGACCATCTATCGCCCCGGCGTCAACGTGGCGGCAAATCCATACCGCTTGGGACCGGTCGTTGCCACAGCGGATGTGATCTCAGGGTTGATGCAGCCCTGAGAATCTGCATCCCTGGAAACAAAAGTCAGTTCTTCAGAATGGAGAAATCTGACGAGCTAAGACAGTTGAGTGCCTTCTTGTATCGATCCAGGTCGGGCAGTCGACGATAGTCGGCTCCCGAGTGTGTGTCTGGATCACGGACAAACTCGGCGAAATGATCCAACGCCTGAAGCCAGGCTGGGAGAGCAGAGTGGATCGTTTACGTAACCAGGCGATTGCGCTCAAAACCCACTCATTGCGCTCAAGGAATTTCCGTGTTTTTCCACATGCACGTGTGACGTCTGACCTTGCCTTCGACATCCCACTAGGGCGATCATCGTCGAGGCCGTGACGGTGCACTAACCGGGCATCGTCCCGTTTTGGAACTCGTTCCTGAACGCGCAGCTTCTAAGTTCTTTGAAAACAAGATTTTGCCCGTATGTCATTGTCCCCCATAGATTATTTCTCAGTTTCCCGCTAACCCACTGATTTCAGTAGACCCGGGGGGAGGGCGTACCCCGAACGCGCAGCCGCTGTCTCCCCTTCTGGGAATTCCGAATGCGGTTAGGGAGCGACCGTAGGGACCTATGACTACGCGGAGGCATTCGCTTTGCGAATGCCTCCGCAACCCTCAGGATGTCATGACTTCGGCGCTCGATCTAGCCGCCGAGTTTCTCGAAGAAGCGGCAGATGGTTTCAATCCCATGGTGGAAGTTCGGGATGTGGAACTTCTCGTTGGGAGCGTGCAGGTTGTCGTCGGGGAGGCCGAAGCCCATCATGACGCTTGGAATCTTCAGCACGTCCTGGAAGCCAGTGACGATGGGAATCGAGCCGCCGCTGCGGATGAAGACTGTCTCTTTCT
>JADGNP010000057.1 GCA_017883425.1 Candidatus Sulfotelmatobacter sp.
GACTCCTGCGGCAGCGTACCTAAGAACTTCTAACAAAACCTCATTTCTCCAGCAACCCGTGGAAAAAGTCGGAACATCCTTACGGAGAGGAATTGTCCAATGGCCATCGAACTCTTGCCCGAGGGGGGTTTTGGAACTAGTCGAACCGCTTATCCCAATCGCCAAGGCGAAGCCCAAAGGCGGAAGGCCGCGCTTGCCGGACAGGACATGTCTCATGGGCATTGTATTCGTCCTGTGCAGTAAGGATTCCTTGGGAAATGCTGCCGCAAGAGATGGGCTGTGGCTGTGAAGTGAGTTGCTGGTGACGACTTCGCGACTGGCAGGAGCGTGGTATCTGGCAACTGCTCCACTTCATTTTGCTGGACTGGCTGGCGCGTTACGGACAGATCGACTGGTCACGGGCCGTCGTGGACGGAAGTTCCGTGCGCACGGTTTTTGGGGGCTTCAAACGGGTCCCAACCCCACTGACCGAGCGAAGCTCGGCAGCAAGCGTCATGTGATTTGCGACGGGCGCGGAATTCCGCTGGCCATCCAGGTCACCGGGGCTAATCGTAACGACTCACAGCAAGCCCTCGCACTGGTTGATGCCATTCCACTCTTACAGGGAAAACGCGGCCCGCGGCGCCATCGTCCTGACTGCGTGTTTAGGCGCCGTGGTTATGACGCGTCCCGGTTGGTGAGTTTGTTCGTGGCGTGCCCCATCAGAAACATCTTACCCTTATTTAAGACGTGATTTCGCTCGCTTCGTGTGTTCTTCTTCCAGTTCCTCAAGGCCTCTGGTCCTCCCTTGTGGGCCAGGAATTGCTTGGCCTTCTCTACGGTTGACTTTCTGACTTGTGCAAGTATGTATGCCTTTTTCGACTCTCCTTGGATCAGACTGCATGACTGATACCTCGTTGTCATGAGCCTGCCACACGCTCTTCCATCCCAGTCACTACTTTCATTTTGTTACAAAATCCGAACAGACATTTCTTCCCTGTCACCGGTTTTCCTTTCTTTGATAACTTTCTCCTCTCTGTGGAACAAGGGTACTACAATATCTCTATTCCTCGGGTGTATAACTATCGCAGGATCGTGTAAAGGATTCGACCTATGCAGTTCAGCGGTGCAAGTGCAAAAGACGCGAAAGACACAAAAGACGGTAACCCGTTCAAGAAGAAACAACCGTATATTCGGCCGAAGGTGACGGTCGTCACCCCTGATCAGGCCGAAGCAGAGGTAAGGGCCAAAGCAGCACCACTGAGTCAGGAGTTCGAGTCCTGCTCCGAGCTCATTGCAGAAGCTCGAAAGCGCCAGGAACGTGTCTGAGATTCAGGCTCACGAGGCAGGGCGCGCACTGGGCGTGCAGACGTAGCCTGATCTTTAGCTCGACATTGATCTCTGGACTGCAAATTCCCCGCCGCGCTATCGGACGCCCTTGATCGCACGCTTCCGCGGACGGCGCAAGTCATCGTACTTCTCGAGCAAGAGAGTGGGCTGATTGCCGCCCAGGCCGGGTGGTCCGACCGCTATCAGCGCGATCCAGGTGCAATGTTTCCGGAGGAAGTAATATGCGGCGCTGCGGTGCTCCTCTCTCACGAACGAGAGCGCATGCAGGACTGGACGGCGAACCGAGCGCCCCCCGACTCCCGTGACGAGAACACTGACCGGTCTCGAGCTCTCGCTTACCTAGGTGCCGCAAGGCCCTTCAACGCTTGCGACACACTCTGAATCTGATCGTCCGTCAGTTCCGGATACAGTGGCAGGGAGAGGACTTCATCTGCAGCTTTCTCAGACTGCGGGAGAGCGAGTCGCGCATATCCAAGGTCCGCATAGGCGGGTTGGAGGTGAACCGGCACCGGATAGTGAATACCCGTCTGAATGCCTTCCGTTTGCAGGGCCGCGTGCAGGGCGTCGCGATCGTCAGTCCGCAGCGTGTAGACGTGATAGACGTGCCGGGCCCAAGGCATCTCCGTGGGCCGCTCCACCCCGGAGCCTGCCAGGAGTTGATTGTATTTGCCCACAATTGCGCGCCGAGCCTCGGTCCATTGCTCGAGATGGCGCAACTTGACGCGCAAAATTGCGCCCTGGAAAGCCTCCATCCGGTAGTTGAATCCGCGCAGCACGTGATGATACTTGCGGTCCTGTCCCCAATCCCGCAGCATGCGAATCGTGCACGCATACTCAGCGTTGCTGGTGGTCACCGCTCCGCCCTCACCGTAGGCTCCCAGATTCTTGCCGGGATAGAAACTGAAACACGCGATATCCCCGATGCTGCCCACCGGACGCCCCTTGTATTTCGCTCCGTGCGCCTGTGCGGCATCTTCGATCACGACCAAGTGGCGCCGCCGCGCTACTTCCATGATGGGGTCCATGTCCGCGGGCTGCCCGTAAAGATGCACCGGCAGGATCACCTTCGTTCGGGACGTGATCAACGCCTCGATCGCAGCGGGATTCATGGTGAACGAACGCGGATCTATATCCACCAGCACCGGCCTCGCGCCGGTGTAAACGACCGCCGCAACGCTGGCCACAAAGGTAAAAGGCACTGTAATGACTTCGTCGCCAGGGCCGACTCCCGCCGCTAGCAACGCCAGATGCAAGGCGCTTGTCCCGGAATTGAGGGCGATACATTCAGCCGCGCCGCAATAGGCCGCGAATTCTTGTTCAAACCCCGCCACCTCCGTCCCGAGGATAAATTGACAACTATCCAGGACCCCGGCGATGGCTGCGTCAATCTCGGGCTTGATTTTCTGGTACTGCGCTTTCAAATCAAGATACGGCACCTTAATGTTTGCCATTCGAATTCCTATTCAAATTGACCGCAGCCTCCCGGCGAGCCTACGCGGCCGCTTGCATCGTGGTCAGGCACATCCTAGCGGCCGGCCCCCTGCGCCATCGACTAGGATGCAGTGCAAATCTCCACCACCCGAAGTCCCACGCAGCCGCCGGCGACCGGTGCCTATGTTCCGTCGGTTTGCGGTACCCGGCATGTCTCCGGGGCGGTAGACGCCAGTCGGTCGCCCCGCAAATCACTGACATAGATGCTTGCGCGCCAAAAGCCTCAAAGCAATTCCGCGCAAGGCTGGGACCTCAGTAGCGATAGCCGATCACGCCAACCCGAATCAAGATTCCTCCTGTCAACTTGCCGAACTGTCTGTTGTCTGCTTCCGCGGGACGGTGCGCCCCAGCCGCGCGGGAACGCCCTTCGCGATGTGGTGATCAGGCACATCATGAGTCATCACAGCTCCGGCGCCGATCGGCGCGCCTTCTCCGATGGTCACGCCCGGGAGGATGACCACTCCGCTTCCGATCGACGCGCCGCGCTTCACTCGGCTGGGCACAACCTGGCAGTCAGCCTCGGTCTGCAGCCGACCATCTTCCGTTGCTCGCGGGTACAGGTCGTTGATGAACATGACTCCATGGCCCACGAATACCTCATCCTCGATCGTGACGCCTTCGCAAATAAAAGTGTGCGACGAGATCTTGCACCGGTTCCCAATGAAAGCGTTTTTCTGAACCTCGACGAAGGCCCCGATCTTGGTCTCGTCGTCCACCGTGCAGCCATATAGATTGACCAGATCAGGGTGGAATATCTGTACTCCGTGTCCCAGAACAACGTTGGCAGAAATTGGCATGAAGGCTATTGGCGTGGGCTCTGACATCGTGTACAGGAAGAGCCGGACGCGCGTGTTCCACCGTGTCTCAAGAATGAAGCAAATCGCACGATACAACAGAATTGCGCTTGCATCAACTACCGCTTCCAATCGTGTCGTTAGATGGGATGAGAAGGTCGATCCCCGATCACGGATGGCGTTAAGCTACCGATGATCAACGCACTCTAAGGTGCAATCAAAACGGCTAAGGAGATCGACCTTGAAGAAGCATAGCAAGTCTTCGCAGCGGAGTGAACCAACCTTGAAGCGGACGAAAGCGCGCGGTCCGGTGCAGCGAGATGCGAAAGAAGTACTCGCGGAAGTCCTGGGGAAGTTGACGGGAAAACTGGATGGTCCGGCGGTGTCGACGAGCGCAAAAGAAAATCGCAGGAGAAACACAGTTGGCCCCAATCGAGATCGTCTGACGGTGGGAGTGGATCTGGTCTCCAGCGGCAGATTCTCGTGTCGGATATATTGCTCGTTCTGCAATTCTCGAAAGGCTGCTTTCGATTCTTGAATCTGCTTGAATGCGCCGATGTCCCAGAGTGTTTTGCCGAGAAAGTCTTCCCAGGAGTAGTCCAATAAAGTCGACAAGAAAGGCTTAACGTCGGTTATCAATCCCGCGTGTGCATCAAGTACCAGTATCCCATCCTTGGCTGTTTCAAACAGTCGACGGTATCTAGCCTCCGAAGCACGAAGCGCGGCTTCCGCGTCTCTGCGCGCCAATGTGGGGTCATCTTTCAAAGGCTCTGCCAAAAAGACTCCTCCTCCCTCTCGGTGGTTGCACAAAGCGCAGGACTTGCCTAAAGCGGCTTATAGGGGGAGGGCCGGACAACGTTTATCGCCGATCTTCGTGCTGAACGTTTTCTTGCCTATGTCTTGCGTCCTTACTCCGGGTGCAAAGGTCAGCAATCATTGGCAGCAACTGTCGGCTTGCTTCAAGCTTAGGTATAAAAGCATCGACCAACGCCAACGCCTGCGTTGGTACGTCGCTACCGGAAAGCAGGATGACCAGCATTTCCGGTCTTACGAGTTTTATTTCGAAGGCAACCTCGTGTCCGTTCACCCCGGGCATCGCGTAATCCAGGAGCACTGCATCGCACTTGCACATTGTCACCAGTCTGAGTCCTTGTTGCGCCGACGCCGCCGTGAGAACTGCGTATCCAGACCTTTCGAGCAGCGCCTTCTCGTAGCGCAAGATGGCGTCATCGTCATCAATGCACATTATGATCTTTTTCGAGGGGTAGTCAGTCGAGATCATTGTGGCCTCCTACCACTTCAGGCCCAACTTACGAGTGTGTTATCTAGCCTGTAACTGTGATGCTAGCAGGCATAATTTCCTCCTTGCGATGCGGCGTGCGTGAATCTTACGCCTTCGCGAGGACTCCCTAAAGGCAATCCGTTTCGTAATTTGTGGCTTGCTCCTATTCGACCCGAAAAAGGCGGGAACCGATTGCCGCTTTGTTGTCCGTCTTTCGTAACACTCCTCTTGTTTTGACAGAGCCGAGACGCGACTCAAGCTAAGCTGCCCTGCCTTTCCCCCAGATAGGGGATTCTCGGTCTCGTGGGCTCTTATCGACGCAGGCTGGCTTTCTGCTGATACGCAGTCTGAAGCTGGATCAGAACCGGTTCTCGCTCATCAGCCGACGATATTTCGGCGACGGTGCCGACCCATCGGCAGGACTTGGCTTTCTGCACCTGGCTCCCCTTCCTTCGCTGTCAGTAGCTTAGGGTGTTCAATTGATGGCCCGCTGCTTGCACAGAACTAAGGTCTGGAGAGAGCAATGTTCAAGCAGGCTGAATCACCGGATCGGGAGGGTTACAAATACGCCCGGCTCCTTTTGCATGACAGGCAGCGAGAGTTGCAAGCGCTGGAACTGAAACATCGGCGGATGCTAATTCTCAAGACCGATTACCTTAGCTGCCGACGTTCACTGCTGCAGGCGATCGACCAGCTTGAGACCGTGTTGCTGGGCGACCCAGAAAACTTTGTATCAAAGAAGCGGTCGCGCAATCATCTGCAAAAGGACTTATGAGTATGCCACCGCAAGAGACAATTAGTGCAGAAGTTCGAAATGCTCAGCAGGTTGGCGCCTTCGACGGGGAGACCAAATCTGTGCCTGCCGAGCGATTCCGGCAGATATTAACGCCGGTCGCGGCAGCGACCTTGGCGCTGATTGCCTTCGAGATTACAACTTGGACCATCCATAGCGAAGGGGGAGTGTGGTTACTCCGCGCATTTCGGATGTTGTTCGTATTGGGTCTCGCAATAGTCTTAGCTTTCGCTGTTCTCAAGAAGGAGAGATATTTTCGCACGACCTTGCTTGGCGAAACGAGGAAGCGCGCGATCGCAGAAGAACAAATGCGTCTGGCAATGGAGGCGGCCACAATCGGCTACTGGGACTGGGACGTCCTCAAGAACGACCACGCGTGGTCAGACACTTACAAAGCGTTGCTTGGCCTGCCACGAGAATGCGATGCCAACTTTGACGTGTTGATGAGCAGGATACATCCCGACGACCGGGGGAGCATGTGGAGCGTAATTAACCGCGCCATCGAGGAACAGAGGGACTACCTCTGCGAATACCGTGTTCTCTGGCCAGATGGAACGGTCCACTGGCAAGCGGGTAGGGGCCGTGCTTTCTCTGACGACAATGGGCGTACAACCCGCGTGATCGGGATCGCAATGGACATCGAGGATCAGAAAGCAACCCAGACACGGCTCCGCCTGCAAGCAGCTGCTCTGGAGGCAGCTGCCAATGCCATCGTAATCACTGACTGCAAAGGCACGATTCTATGGGTGAATCGCGCGTTCACTGAGCTGACTGGATACGGTCGGGAGGAGATCGTGGGACAGAATCCCCGGATCTTCAAGTCTTGGGACTACGATCACTCCTTCTACGACACGTTGTGGTCAACCATTCGGTCAGGTCGGGTGTGGCGAGGAGAAATCAAGAATCGAAAAAAAAACGGCTCTCTCTACACGGAAGAAATGACTATCACACCTGTCCATTCGCCGTCTGGGGAAGTTGCAAACTTCATCGCGATCAAGCAGGACGCGACAGAGAAGAAAAAACTGGAGCTACAGTTTCGCCATGCCCAGAAAATGGAAGCGGTCGGACGCCTCGCTGGCGGTATGGCGCATGACTTCAACAACATTCTCAATGTAATTACAGTGTACAGTGAGATTTCGCTAGACGACCTGGAGCTGTCGGACCCAGTTGCCAGGAACCTCCGGCAAATTAGGGCGGCGGCCATTCGGGCCGCGTCGCTTACCAAACAACTGCTGGCTTTCAGCCGGCAGCAGGTTGTATATCCAAAGATCGTCGATCTAAACGCAGTTGTAAAGAACATAGGAGACATGCTGCGTAGACTGGTCGGCGATGACGTCTCGATCACCGTGAAGCCTGACATATCACTCGGAAACATTAAAGCTGATGTCGGGCAGCTCGAACAAATACTGATGAATCTTGCGGTGAATGCGCGAGATGCAATGCCGGACGGAGGTCAAATTAGCATTGAGACTGGCAATGCAGAGCTTGACGAGAGCTATCAACGTGAACATGAGCCAGTTCAGCCGGGTCGGTATGTAATGTTGTCTGTGTCCGACTCCGGGTGCGGCATGGATGCTGGAACGACAGCCCAAATCTTTGAACCCTTCTTCACGACCAAGGAGGCGGGAAAAGGGGCGGGACTCGGTCTTTCTACGGTGTACGGAATCGTCAAGCAAAGCGCCGGGTACATTTGGGTGTACAGCGAACCCGGCAAAGGGACGACCTTTAAGTTGTACTTCCCCTGGGTGAGCGAAGTAGCCGATGCGCCCGGCCAACCCGCTGAGAAGGTTGAGCCATGCGGCGGATCAGAAACAATTTTATTGGTGGAAGATGATGAAGCCCTGCTAGAGTTGGCAGCCGCAATCTTGCGGAACGTCGGATACACGGTATTGGAAGCTGGCAACGCGCCACGGGCGCTTGAGCTTGCAGCGAAACACCATGGCAATGTTCATCTGCTTTTGTCCGACGTCGTCATGGCCCAAACCAGCGGCATCCAGTTGTTCGACTCCCTGAGAGCATCAACGCCCGACCTCAAAGCTATTCTGATGTCGGGCTACTCCACTGAGTTGCTCGCTCGGCGCGCTCCACTCCCGCCTGGTGTGGCTTTCATAGAGAAGCCATTCACCAGAATTTCATTGCTTTCGATGATTCGGATGGTCCTCCACGAGCAGGCGAAATCCAAGGATCGGAAGGGAAAGATGCCGAATGTCAAGGGACGTTAATTCTCCCACCTTTGTCGGCACGCACGCGGGCCACCACCTTGCAGAATGCGGGTAAGTCGGTGAGCCGCTGCCCGCGATTCAGCCACGGGTCACCCGGAGACACATCGAACCGTTTTCGCCGATCCATGTTGCGAAGAACATGAAAGTCTAGGAACGAGCGGTTTACTTCATCCAGGCGTGCCAGTAGAGTTACGAGCCCGCACTCCGGCCGAACCGGGTCGATTCGCCAACGCATAGCATCTTTCCAGGTCTGAACCGAGCGGCCAATAAGCACCGAAACCATCAGTCCGCTCCTCAGTCGCAATCGGCTTCGCCACCTTCCCCCGCGTCGAGCAATTGACACTTCACCAGGAAACATCGCGACAATCTGGGCAATGAGTTCGTCGCGTAAGGCTTGTGTCCTGCGACGTAGGTCAATAGGGCCGAATTGCTCCGGACGACCATACTGGATCAGTTCGTAGGCGCGGCGCAGGCTGCCGAAGCGGAGTCGGTAGGTGGAAGGGGACGGGACTTCAGCAGAGTTCTTGATTAAGCTGAGAGACAGTCTTCCTTTGGATGCGAGCAGCGCTCGCAAGCTGTCCAGCAGTTCGTCATCTAAATTGTTGACAGTGCGCTCGTGCAAGATTGTCTGTGCCGCCGCGAATGTCGCGGGATCGACAATTGGCACGAAAGCTCCGGGCGTGAGAACCCACTCCGACCGCGGCAGCCTCACGGTCGGGGTGGAGAGTCTGCTGGACGTCCGACCAAAGACGTGGCATCCGGTGTATTTCGGACTGGTGAGGACGGCGTGGACCGCTTGGTAGTCCCATTCGGAAGCACCGATGTACCTGACACCTCTGCGATTCAGTTCACGGGCAATGGCATAGACAGATAGCTCCTCAGATTCAAGCATCCGGTAGATGTTCTTGACGACTTGCACTTCCTGCGCGGGGCCGGGAACGAGGATGACCCGGTCAGTCACTAGGCTTTTTCGCTCGCCTGCCGCGAGTTCCTGCTTGGGAATTCCTGCCGCGGAGACCAGCATCCGCCGCAGCCCGTAGCCGGGAACGCCCCCTTGCTTGAAGCCAAGGCGTGCCAGCCGCTTCTTTCCTGCGAGAACCTTTACGCCCAATTCGCGGCTGTATTCGCCTGCCATGGTTCTCTTTAGCGCCTTCATGATGAGGCTCGGCAGGGAGCCATCGTTCGCGAACGTCTCGGCGCAGTAGTGCACCGGAACGCCCGCTGACTTGCAGAGGAACTCGTAATGCGCGGATTCGTCTGTGTCCTGAAACCGTCCCCAACGGCTAACATCATAGACAAGAATGGCTCTGCATGGTGCGGTTCCGGCAACGACATCTTGCAGGAGTTGCCGGAGGCCGGCTCTGGGTCTGAGGACTAGGCCGCTCTTCGCAGCGTCGGAATAGGTGAGGACAACTTCGAAACCGTGGGAATCCGCATACTTCTGTATCGCGGCGGATTGGTTTTCGAGCGAATACTGCTGATGTTCGGTTGACATGCGAAGGTATTGAGCGGCGGGGACAAGCAAATTGCCAGTGGTCATGGTGCCCTCCTAAAAGAGGGACATCGACTGGATCAAAGAAAACTTTAGGAAAATTCTGGGGGGGGAACTTGCCCTGACGGAGCCGGTTCTCAAAGGCGACTTCACTCCCATCATAGTCTCCCGGCGCCGACCCTCAAGCAGGGCCGGCAGGTGCATCTGTAATCCGGTACTCCGGGGCGCACCGTATGGGCGCAGTCGCGGCAGACGAAGCGCCCGTCCTTATGAGCGATCATCGGCCTGAACTCGATTCCCATCGCGCAATATGGACAGCGGATGATCAAGGTTGTGTCGGTAGCAATTGACATTGGCTCTCCTGCACAGAACTAAGGAGTCCGCACGCCGGGTTCCACCCAACCCAGTACCACAGTCTTCTGACAACAGAGAATCGTGGGTAATGCTTCCCATATTGGAATCAGGCCCGTGCGGATATTACGTCAGGTGCGGTAGTTGCCATGAGGCACGGTGCCCCGAGTGCCTGAGCGCTGTCTCGTAAGCGGACATCAATCCCTGAAGCAGACACACTGCCCCGGTCCGGCGGCGACGAGGATTCTGAACCTCTTATTAATCCTCCCGCAAGATGCTGCAACGAAAGCCACCTACCAAGTCTCTCAGTCTTGAGGCATTAGGCCCCTCCCGTAATCGATGGCAGGCTTCGTGCTCAAAACGTATTCGATCCAATGAACCCATGTCGAAGCTCACAATTCGCCAGCTACAGTAGTCTGCTCTTGGCGACCGCGCTGGCCCAGGCAGGCGAATGCAGGATTATCTTGCATCAAGCTCTCCAGAAGGCTGCGATCCGTGGGATTCGGGAGCTAGAAAACAGGAGTCGAGCGTGAAAGTGCTGATCGCCGAAGACGACGTGTTCTTCGAAAAGCTGCTGCAACAGGTTCTCGCGCCTGACCATGAACTCGAAATCGCCCGCTGCGGAAATGAGGCTTGGGCGATGCTCCAGCGTCCCGATGCGCCACGGTTAGCGATCCTTGACTGGGTGATGCCTGGACTGAGCGGGCCGCAGGTCTGTCGCAAGGTGAGAGCATGCGAGGTTCTGTCTTCTATGTACTTGATCATCTTGACTGCGAAAAACAATGAGGCGGACATCGTTTCCGGACTGCGCGCGGGTGCGGATGACTACATAACCAAGCCCCCCCTACCGGCGGAACTCCGAGCCCGGGTGAGAGTAGGGGAGCGGATCTTGGAGTTACAGGCCGCGGTCGAGGCGCAATCGGTCCTTGCGAGTCAAGCATCGGGTCGAGAAAACCATCTTCGCGAGTCACCCGCGGGTGGTCCAGCCCGCCGCCGGCCGCCTGGACAAGAACATTTACGCGGAATTGAAGCTTGCCAGTGTCAACACTGTGAACCCGGAGACCGGTGCTCAATTCCTGGCGCGGAGACCGGGAGCCTGACGGGTCCGCGAATAGACGACTCCCTGGAAAATCGCCATCCTCATCGCTGAGAAAGACCGGCTTCCTGTCCCGGAACCCGAGCCGCGCAGTGGCGCTTCCGACACCATCCTCGTTGCGGAAGACGACCCCATTTTTCGCAGGCTTCTGCAAAATCGGCTGCAAAGCTGGGGTTATCGAGTGATTACTGCTGAGGATGGAGATCAGGCATCAGAACTGCTTCGACAACCTAAAACACCCGACCTCCTGATTCTGGATTGGATCATGTCTAGTCTTTAGATATGCTCGCAAAGCACGTGCGGCTGGCCCGCCGCGGTTGTCCACGCGTTGTGCATCTTTGCTTTCCTTGGGCCGATCCAGAATTTGCTCCTTGACTCCCTTCCCGTATTTGTTATAAGCGTCCTATTAGGCCTTTTCCCCCTGCGGAGCGGAGTCGTGGCTCAGTGCGGCTACTACGTGACTTGGCACCGCTCTCTTGACTGCAGGAGCCTTACTTTCGTTACAGGAAGGCGAGATTTGCATGCTGTCATGCTGTGTTTCTCAACCTCCGCTGTCGATCCTTGCTACTCACAGCTCCGCTCAGACGCGCTCAATCGACCATCATTGTCAGACGAATAGTCTTGAAGGCCGGAGTGCCCAATGACTTCATCGACTACTCTCAAGTTGCTGGCAATTGACGACGATGTCCAGAACCTCGAGATCATTAAGTTGGCGCTCAAGCGTCAGGGCCTGGAAATTATGACGTCGCAAGATCCTGAAGAAGGTTTCGAAATGTTCTTGCGAACGAGGCCGAGGATTGTTTTGCTGGACCTGGTGATGCCGAAAGTCAGCGGGATTGAGATATTGGAGCGCATCGTGAGCGTTGACCCTGGGATAGACGTCATTTTGATTACTGCGCACTATTCCGCCGAGTCCGCGGTAGAGGCGATTCAGAAGGGCGCTTCTGACTATCTGACGAAACCGTTGGAGATCGACAGGCTCCGGTCCCGGATTGCCACTCTGATGGAAGAAGCTGAGACGCGACAAAAGACTTTGCGCCTGGATCAAGAACTCATTGATGCATATCAATTCGAAGGCATGGTTGGGCGCAGCCCTCTTATGCTGGAGGTCTACGCAAAGATTCGAAGGATTGCTCCGCACTTTAGAACCGTGTTGGTGACAGGAGCTACCGGAACGGGCAAAGAACTCGTGGCTAAGGCTATGCATCGGCTAAGTCCAGCCGCACGAGGCCCGTTTGTAGTTTGTAACTGTTCTGCGTTGGTGGATAACCTCGTTGAGAGCGAGCTCTTCGGTTACGTCCGGGGAGCATTCACGGGCGCCACTCAGGACAAAATCGGCATGTTCGAACACGCGGACGGTGGAACGATCTTCCTGGATGAGATCGGGGAGCTTGCGCTCGGGATACAGGCCAAACTGTTGCGGGTCCTGCAAAACCGGCAAGTGCAGCGTGTAGGTTCACTGACTCCTCGAAATATCGATGTGCGCGTGATCGCAGCTACACACCGCAACTTGAGAACAATGGTCCGCGAAGGTCAGTTCCGTGAAGATCTGTACTATCGCCTAGCAGTCGTCGAAATCCCACTCCCAATTCTGGCAAGCCGCCGCGAAGATCTGCCTCTGCTGGAAAGATACTTCATTGGAAAATTCTCCACGGAATACAACAAACCGATCGCAGGACTCGTGCGAAGGGCGCAAACTCGATTGGCAACCTATCCATGGCCGGGAAATATCCGGGAACTCGAGAATGTGATCGGCAATGCGTGCATGATGGCGGATGGAAACTTGATTGACATTAGTGACCTCCCGGAGAGGCTGCGGGGACCGCTCAACGAAGATGTGGGAGGAGACGAGACTTTTCTCTCTCTCGATGAACTGCAACGCCGGCATATCCTGCGCGTGCTGGAGGGCGTCGGCGGCAATAAAGCTCGAGCGGCAGAAGTATTGGGCATCGGTCGCGCAACGATCTATCAACTCCTGTCGAGAATGAAGATTGAGGAGTCCCCAAAAGGGACCGCGTAGCCGTCAGGCGCTTTCTCACACTGTTCTCTTTCGCCTACTGACCCGGCGCGGTTCATGCCAAGCCATAAGACCAGGTGTCCAGTTGGCGGACCGGAGTCTGGAACATAGACGAATTCCCGCTGTCCAAGTGCGTCATCTCCTTGGCAATGTGAACTTAACTCCCACGCCCTCATAGCCGTAGAGGGATCCGGGCATGCGAGCGTTTTCGGCCCCCACCATGCATGAATAGTGCTTGCCGACCGTTCCAGCGGTTCCCCCCAGATGATCGGCTGCCCCAAAGTCTTTAAGGGAGAGATACTCATATGAAATTAGGAGTTCTGGCATGGAGCCTCCTTGTGGCAGTCGCTGCCACCGCAACTTCTGGCGCACAGTCCGGGACGCAGGGGCCCTCCCGCGCTTCGATCAATGCCAACTACGGCAAGCTGCCGCTGACGTTCGAAGCGAACCACGGTCAGACCGACTCCCAAGTCAGGTTTATTTCGCGTGGTTTGGGATACACTGCGTTTCTCACCAGCGATGGAATGGTGCTCTCGCTGCGGGCCAGCCAAGTCGTGGCCAGCTCGGCGGCCGCTAGAGCGGTTTCCACGACTCCGTCCAAGCGCGCCACTTTGCAGTTCCGGCTTCTCGGCGCGGCCAGGAATCCGGTCGTCGTGGGAGAGGTGCCGCAACTCGGGCGGGTCAACTATTTCATAGGAAACAATCCTGCGAAGTGGCAGCGAAATGTTCCCACGTACGCGCAAGTCCGATACAAAAGCATTTACCCCGGAATTGATTTGGTCTATCACGGCAACCACCGGCAACTGGAATACGACTTCGCGGTAGCTCCCGGCGCCGATCCCGAACGGATTCACTTCGAAATCCGAGGCGCCCGCCAGATGCACATCGGCACGGATGGAAGCCTTGTTCTTATAACCGGCAACGGCGAAATTCATTTCCAGGCTCCAACCGTGTACCAGGAATCAAATGGCCAGAGCGTCGCGGTGAACGGCGGATACGTGGTAAACGATCCCACCCATATCAGCTTCCATGTGGCGCAGTATGACCCGAATAAACCGCTGGTCATCGACCCGGTGTTGGTCTACTCGACTTACCTTGGCGGCAGCGGCGATGACCAGCCCAGTGGAATCGCTGTCGACACGGCCGGAAATGTCTACGTTGCCGGCTCGACGGATTCAACGGACTTTCCGCTGAGCACGCTGGGTTCACTTCCCGCCGGGAACACCCACGTTTTCGTGGCGAAGCTCGATGCCACTGGATCCAATCTCCTCTACGCCGACTATCTCGGTGGGAGTAGCCAAGACTACGGCTACGCCCTGGCGCTGGATTCTGCAAATAACGTCTACGTCACCGGCGGTACAGCGTCCAGCAATTTTCCCATGGTCAATCCCTTTCAGGGAACATATCCCGGGTCATTCAACGCCTTCGTGACCAAGATATCTCCGGATGGTTCGTCTCTGTTGTACTCGACATACTTCGGAGGAAATGCTTCGGACATCCCGTCCAGCATTGCCGTTGACCCGGCGGGAGACATGATCATCGCCGGATACACTTCCTCTATCAATCTCCCAGTCGCCAATGCTTACCAGTCTACCGTTTCTGCCAACCAGGGAGGTATGTATGGCAACTATGGGTTCCTGACGAAGTTCAGCCCTGACGGATCGTCTCTGATTTATTCCACCTATTTCGGTGGCAATTCCAATTTGCCGCTCAATTGCGGGGACAGCCCTTGCTGGCCACAACCTGACAGCATCATCGCAGGCATGGCCGTGGACACCGCGGGTAACGCTTACGTCACAGGCATCACGAATACCTACAACTTCCCCGTCACGGAGGGCGCCTATCTCGCCACAAACTCTGCCCAACCGTATAGCTCAGTAGGATTCGTCAGCAAATTCAGCGGCGGCGGAGGTCTCCAGTATTCAACTTATTTTTACGAAGCCAGCGGTCTTGTGACGAATATCACCGCGATTGCCGTGGATGGCTCCGGGTCGGCCTATATCACTGGACTCGCGCTCAGTGACGGAACGTTTCCCATCACGTCCACCTCCATCTGCGACCCCGGCGTTTACGGCTGGGAATGCAACTACGCTTTCGTTACCAAGTTCGACACCACCGGTGCGACGCTGCTGTACTCGACCTTTCTCGGCCCGAACAACAACGCCATCCCGCAGGGGATCGTTCTCGACGGAAACAACAATGCCTATATTCTGGCTTTCACCGGAAGCGGTTCATTCAGCACCGTGAACGGGATCGAAAACTTCAGCAACGGGAATGAAACTCTGCTGGTGGAGATCGACGCGGCGGCCAGCGTGCAGCTATTCGCCACATATTTGGGCGGCAGTGGAAATGATCAGCCGGCACCCGCGGGAATAGCTCTCGATGCGAGTGGCAATCTTTATGTAGCGGGGATGACGGATTCCAGTGATTTCCCGGTAACGCAGTCTGCATTCCAGAGTATGTTGGGAGGGAACATCGACACCTTCATTCTCAAGATTGGAGCCGGTTCCGCGCCAGCCGTTTCTCTGAGTCCCGGCTTTTTGCAGTATGCCAGTCAGACGGTGGGCTCAAGCAGCCAGGCGCAAACTGTCCTCCTGCGCAACATGGGTAGCGCCGCACTGTCCATTTCATCGATTTCGATCACCGGAGATTTTGCAGAGACCGATGATTGCGGTACAAGCGTGTCCGGAGCTGGCAGTTGCACCTTCTCTGTGACCTTTACTCCTACCGATTTGGGGTCTCGCAGTGGGACCATCGTGATCGAGGATGACGCGGCGGGATCTTCCCATACGGTTAGTCTGGTCGGCAGTGGCTTGGGCCCCGTTGTGACCCTCGCCCCCTCGTCTCTGTCATTTTCCGGCGCACCAGTAGGAACCTCCAGTACAGCCCAGACGGTAACGCTGGCTAACATCGGCAATATGGCGCTGAACGTCAGCGGTATTCAGGTCGCGGGAGACTACACGCAATCCAACAACTGCCCCTCCAGTCTGTTTGCAGGATATACGTGCGCTATCAACGTCACATTTACTCCGACGGGATCTGGAACCCGCAACGGAACGGTGACGATTAACGACAGCGCCGCGGGCAGCCCTCAGATTGTGGGACTAAGCGGCGCGGGATCGGATTTCAGCCTTGCCAGTTCGGCCAGTAACGCCACCGTTAAAGCCGGCGCTACGGCAACCTACACGATGACTGTGGCTCCCGTGGGCGGGACGTTCGCGAACGCCGTCAAACTGAACTGCAGCGGAGCTCCCGTGAAAACGACCTGCGGTCTGTCTCCGAGTTCGGTGACTCCAGGATCGAGCCCTTCAATCGTAACGCTGACGATCAGCACCACGGCAACATCTGCTGACCTGGCGCCGCCTCGTCCCGCACAGAATCAGCCGGTCTACGCGGTATGGATGCAGCTTCAGGGACTCGGACTCTTCGGAATGATGCTGGCGGGCTCAAAGCGCCGCACGAAGAAACTTGCTGTGCTAGTCGCGCTGGTCCTTCTGGTCGGGGCGATGCTGTTCATGTCTGCGTGCGCTGGCGGTACCGGAATCGCCCCGCAAACCCAGCCGGGGACTACGCCGGGGACTTACACAATCACGGTCTCTGGAACTTCTGGTGCTTTGCAACATTCTGTCCCCGTGACTTTGACGGTGCAATGAAACCCTGCGAAAACAGCGCCGGGTAGGACCTAGTTGCACGCCATCATGTTCTGGGTCACGCCCTGCAGGCTGAGGATCGAGTTTGCGACCAGGGGCGCGCTCCAGAACCTATTGTGGTGTTTGCGCAAGTAGTAGGCGGCAAACACAGATACCGCGCTCTTGGCAGATGCAACCGCGTAGGTCCGGCCAACAGTAGGGTGGGTGCCATACAGGTAGGGGGACTGAACTTCCACGTTGCACACGCCATTCTTGCCGGCAAGCCAGTTCTGCCGGGCGAATAGCGTGGTGTAGGAGTCGGCGAACGTGCTGCCGGTCGAAATCACGGCTAGGCTGATGAATGTGGCATCAATGGGCTTCTTCTCAAAAACCTTCGGCGCCGG
>JADGNP010000413.1 GCA_017883425.1 Candidatus Sulfotelmatobacter sp.
CCAAAATTGTATGCCTTATTGTGGCGTCCTGCCGCAGCGTCTTCGCTGGCACCATTTCCCTCCAGCCTTCCGTGAGCTTTCGGTAAGCCTGCATGACGCTGCCCGGCCGTAGTTGGTAACGTCGGTCGTAGTCCCGGCAAGGGACGGAGGACCGACGATGACCACCAAGACACTGCCTGATGTTCCAGTTGGCATGCATAGGGTTTACCGACGCTTCGAGCACTGGCGGAGTTCGCATCGTGGGCGCTTGCCGATTCCAAAGGCCTTGTGGGCATCAGCCGGGGAGGTGGCTCGGGAGCACGGGGTTTTCCGCACCGCCAAGATCCTGCGCCTGGAGTATGGCAAGCTGAAGCGCATGGCGGAATCGGCCGCACCGGTCAGGCGCGCGCCGGCTCCGCCTGCGGAGTTTCTGGAGTTGGTGCCGCCGCAGGCAGTTAGTCCGGCGGAGTGCCTCATCGAGTTGGAAGGGCCACGCGGCAAGATGCGCATCCAGTGGAAAGGGGCCACGGCGCCGGATCTCGCCGGACTGAGCCGGGCATTGTGGGAGTCGGCGTGATCCAGATCACACCGCAGATGCGCATCCTGGTGGCGATCGAACCGGTCGATGGCAGGAAGGGCATCGACTCGCTCGCCAGGCTGTGCCAGGACAAACTTCAAGCAGATCCCTTCTCGGGATGCCTGTTTGTGTTTCGGAGCCGGCGCGGGACCTCGATCCGGATCCTGGTCTATGACGGCCAGGGGTTCTGGTTGGCGCAGAAACGGCTGTCGCAGGGGCGATTCGTGTGGTGGCCGAGCGGCAAAGAGGCCTCCCGCGTGCTCCAGGCGCATCAGGCGCAGTTGTTGCTGGCGGCGGGCAACCCGGAAACAGAAGCCGCGCCGGTGTGGCGAAAAGTAAGTTGAAACAGCCGAAACAAAAGCCTTGCGTTCTGCTTTCATTTCTGGCATGCTGCGGTTATGCCGGAAACGGAAACGGAAACGTGGCGCTACCGCGGGCAAACGATCGATAGCGACCAGATCGCTTTCCTGAGAGAGTTCATTCGGGAGCATCCCCACAGCAGCCGCTGGAAACTGTCGCGGCAGTTGTGCGAGGCCCTGGGCTGGAAGCAGGCCAACGGCGCGTTGCGCGACGTGGTTTGCCGTGGCCTGCTGCTGATGCTGGAGCGGGCAGGCGAGATCGAGTTGCCGCCCGTGCGCTGGCGCATCGTCGGTCAGCGACGCACGGCGCGCCCCCGTCCGGAAGCAGTCCTGATCGACACCACGCCGCTGACGATGCCGCTGGGAGCGTTGGGCCCGATTGAGTTGCAACTCGTGCGGCGCACCGCTGACGAGCCGCTATTCCATAGCCTGATGGAGCAGTATCATTACCTGCGCTATGAGCAGCCCGTGGGCGAGCACCTGAAGTATCTGGTGTGGGCGCAGGGACGGCCGGTGGCCTGTCTGGCGTGGAGTTCGGCGCCGCGGCACCTGGCGAGCCGCGACCACTTCATCGGTTGGAGCGGGGACGCACGACGGCGCAACATCCGCTTCCTCGCCTACAACACACGCTTTCTGATTCTGCCGTGGGTCGCTGTCCCACACCTGGCCTCGCACATCCTCGGCCGCATGGCCCGCCAGATTTCGCAGGATTGGGAGCGCATCTATGGGCACTCGATCTATTTTCTGGAAACCTTCGTCGACCCGGAACGATTTCGCGGCACATGTTACCGGGCGGCGAACTGGGTATTGCTGGGGCGAACCACGGGGCGCGGCAAAGACGCTTGGACGCATCGGCCAAACCGGTCGATCAAAGAGGTGCTCGCGCTTCCCCTCCACCGGCGGTTTCGCGAATTACTGCAGGAGGGTCAGTGAGCGTGACACCTCCGAGCCCAGAGAGCACCCCACAAATCGACGTCTCCTGCGAGGAGTTAGAGGCGTTATTGGAGAAAGTGCGATCGGAGTTGGGTGAAGCAGGTTACCAGAAGTTACAGGCCGCGATCCGCACTCTGGGTTATGTGACCGAGCTACTGCGAAATCAGGAAGCGACGCTGGCCTCGTTGCGCCGCCTGCTATGTCACTCGAGCACAGAGAAGACAAGTAAGGTACTGAAGCAAGCCGGCATCGAGAGTAGCGACAACAAGCCACAGCCGCCGGGCGCCCCACCTGCCGCCAAGGGTGCGACTGCCGGGCACGGGCGCAATGGCTCCGCTGCGTATCGCGGGGCGCGCAAGGTTTCAGTGCCGCACGCATACTTGAAGGCGGGGGACCCGTGCCCGGATTGTCAGTGCGGCAAAGTATATCCGCAGCGGGACCCCGGCGTGTTGGTGCGGGTCAAAGGGCAGGCGCCCATCGCCGCGACCGTGTATGAGTTGGAGAAGTTGCGGTGCAATCTGTGCGGGGATTTGTTTACGGCCACGGTGCCGGAAGGCGTGGGCGAGAAAAAGTACGATGAGACGGCGGCGAGCATGATCGCTATGCTGCGGTACGGGAGCGGAGTTCCGTGGTACAGGCTGCAAGGTTTGGAAAAGAGCCTGGGCATCCCGCTACCGATGGCGACGCAATGCGAGATCGTAACGGAAACCGCGGTCATGCTTCAACCCGCGCTGCAAGAACTGACGCGCCAGGCAGCGCGAGGGGAAGTGGTGCACAACGACGATACGTCGATGCGCGTGCTTTCACTGGACCGGGATGCAGACATTTCCCCGGAGCGGACCGGAGTATTCACCAGCGGGCTCGTATGGATCTTCCAGGCGCGGCGGATCGCGTTGTATTTCACTGGGTGCAAGCACGCCGGCGAGAACCTGGCCGCGGTGCTGAAGCAACGGCCCACCGACTTGCCGCCTCCGATTCAGATGTGCGATGCGCTATCGAGAAATGTGCCGAAGTCGTTTGCCACACTGCTGGCCAACTGTTTGACGCACGGTCGCAGAAACTTTGTGGAAGTGACGCCGAGTTTTCCCGAGGAGTGCCGGTTCGTACTGGAAACTCTAGGCGAAGTCTACGGCTACGACGATCAGGCGCGGACGCAGTGCCTGTCCCCCGAGCAGCGACTCCACTTCCACCAGGAGCATAGCGGGCCGGTAATGGAAAAACTGAAGGTCTGGCTTGGCGCGCAGTTCGCGGAACGGAAAGTAGAGCCGAACTCCGGTCTGGGTAAGGCGATCTCGTATATGCTCAATCACTGGGAGAAACTCACGCTGTTTCTGCGGGTGCCGGGAGCGCCGCTGGACAATAACATCGCGGAGCGGGCATTGAAGAAAGCGATCCTGCATCGCAAGAACTCCCTGTTTTACAAGAACCGGAATGGGGCGCAGATGGGAGACCTGTTCATGAGCCTGATTCACACCTGCGAGTTAAACGGAGTCAATCCGTTCGACTATCTCAACGAGTTGCAGCGGCACGCCGAGGAGTTGAAGCAAACGCCGTCGGAGTGGATGCCCTGGAACTATCGCGAGACGCTGGCGCGGACGGGTGCCCTCTTGGATGATGCGGCATAGGGTATGCTGAATCCTGCATGGCCGAAAAGGATAGTCTTTGGCCATGCAGGAGAGGCACCGCGAAATGGCTGCCAAACGGGCATCTGAGAAGGCGAAATCGCCCAGGGTTTTTGGCCAGGCACGGAAACCGGCGAAAATGTTCCGCGTCGGCCTCTATGCCCGCGTTTCCACCAGCGACCAACAGACCGTCCCGCTGCAGATCCGCGCCCTGCGGGAATACGCCGTCCGGCGGGGTTGGACTGTCGCCCTGCAGGTGAAGGAAGTTGGTAGCGGTGCCTCGCAACGGCAACTGCGGGAGAAGTTGCTGGATGCGGCGCGCCGTCGCGAAATCGACGTCGTGCTAGTGTGGCGCTTGGATCGCTGGGGCCGGTCAGTGACAGACCTGCTCGCCACTCTGCAGGAACTTGAGCATCTTGGCGTAGGATTCGTCTCTGTGACCGAAGCCCTGGACCTGACCACGCCGGCTGGCCGGGCGATGGCCGCGCTATTGGCTGTATTCGCAGAGTTCGAAAGGGACATTCTGCGGGAGCGAGTGCGCGCCGGACTGGCCCACGCGCGGCAGAACGGTCAGAAACTGGGCCGGCCCATCACCGCAGGACTCCACGCCGACAGGGTGCGAAAGCTGCATCGTGCCGGCGTTAGCAAAGCCGAGATCGCCCGCCAATTGCAGCTCGGTCGCACTTCCGTCCGCCGTATCTTAACATCGAAGAGAGCTTAAATATGCCAGCGAAGAAGAGTGCGGTTCCTCCGGAAATCTATCAGCTCAAGGTCACCCTGCTCGGCACGAGCCCACCTATCTGGCGCCGTCTGCTGGTGCCCGCGGACGTGACTCTGGCGCAGTTGCACGACGTGCTGCAAGCCGCGATGGGGTGGGAGGACGGCCACATGCACGAATTTTCCATTGGCCAGCGGCGCATCGGGCGACCCGACCCTGAAGACCGGCTCATGGGCTTGACTCTGTGGAAAACGAGCGCACGGTGCGCCTCTCCGGCATACTGGCGAGGGTCGGCTCCAAGGCTATCTACACGTATGATTTTGGCGATAGCTGGGAGCATGGCATCGTCCTGGAGAAACGGCTTCCCGTTGATCCGAACATGACGTATCCGGTCTGCACGGATGGTCAGCTCACGTGCCCGCCGGAAGATTGTGGAGGCATTCCCGGTTTCTACGACCTCGTAGAGGCTCTCAACGATCCCAACCACGAACGCCACGAGGAAATGCTCGACTGGATCGGCGATTTTGATCCCCAAGCATTCTCGGTTGACAAGGTCAACCGGGTGCTAACACCCGCGCGCCGTCGCCGCAAAGCTCCCCAGGGTTAGCCCGCCGTCACGGCTACGCATGCTTGCCGAAAGGACACATCCCTCAACCGGGCCACTTCTGCGCTTTACACGTTATGCGTCAAAGTGGCACGCCACTGCCTTCCTCGAATAACTGTAGGTATTTTTTTGCGAATGTGCTGATATAGTTGACCAATGCCTCGGAAGCTTACCGTCGTCTTCTGTCTTCTGCTCCCTCTCGCTGCGCTACATTGCCAACCTCAGGACACCGCAACGCTCGTCTTGAAATCTGCACGTCTGTATGACGGGAAGAGCGACAGGATGATTTCGCCCGGATTGGTCGTGATGCGCACAACCAGCCAATCGGACAGCACCCGCGTGCCGCC
>JADGNP010000058.1 GCA_017883425.1 Candidatus Sulfotelmatobacter sp.
ACATGGGAATCATTAGCCGTCCTAGCTCCCCCCCCTCGCGAATGATTGTGATGCCCCGCCAGAAGATCCAGGCAACTCCGGCGGTGTAAGCTACGAGGCCGACGACACCCGTTTGATACAAAAGCGAAAGATAATAGAGCTCATACGACCAGGGCATTGTCTCTGAACGTATTGATCCAAGTACGCTTGCACCGAGGCCCGCGCCGAACAGTGGCCTATTCAACCAGCCGTTTGACAAGGCAATAAACTGCTGGCGCCGCTCCGTCCCACCTGTGTCAACGGTTTGCGCGCTCAGATCAAAACCGGTAGCAAAACGATCCCAGAGGAGGCGTAGATCGAAGTCGTAGATCAGTGTGAGAGTGCCGAAAATGATCACCACCGAGGCAGCGAAGGCCAGCGAGAAGGTAGTCATCGACCTTTTGCCGTCGGACCTCTCAGTCGTCGGCTGCAATCGGCGAAACAACAAAGTCAGCAGGGGGCTTATGAACATTACCAAGAACAGCGCACGCCTCCCGGCGGCAAGTGCGGTAATCCAACTTAACGCACACGCCGTCCAAAGGGTCATCTTCCACAAACGACTCCTGCCCAGCCACGAAGAGGGAACCGCCAGGGTTGCCATAACATACGGTATGAGGAACGGGAGGGAGTTCATTCCAGCAATCGCCATCGCTGTATACCCTTCGTGGGCTGCGAATGCCTCGACCTCCCATCCGAGAGAAAGCGCCGACACGAGCCTCGTCTCAGGTATAACTTCCAACTGAGTGAGCAGGTACAAGCAGCCGTAGAGACCGATGAAGAGTGTGGAAGCGACAGCTGTACGGTGCAGACTACGAATGATGCGCTGTTCTGCTAGCCCGGAAATCCAGCAGGTGTACACCAGCGGCCACAAGACAAAAAGGGAGGCCATTGTGATCGCCCCTGGCGTCATCGCAAGGAAGCCCTTGATCACAAACAAGAAACTGACGGTGGCTAACCCAAGAGCCCACAGACCGACACGCCAATCCAACTGAGAATGTCCACTGAGATATCCGACTGCAACTAACACCAGCAGGACAGCAAACAGAAACGCTTTCACGTAGAGCAACGACAGCACCATCGGGAATGTCATCATCAGAACGAGCAATACACTCGAACTGGCTCCAATGCCTAAGCCGAGCGGGGTTGAGTGCCTACCTTGTTTTGCTGCGGAGATATACGCCATTCGCTGATGCAATCGGAACTCGCGACTAAAACATCACAGATTCGACCGGCGACCCGGCAACCTGCGGAGCAGGATTCCCCTGAATCCGATGGGCAAGAAAGATCAGTAACACAGCGTCAACGGATGCGCGCAGCATCCAAGCCACCGCGGCCCCGGTCACGCCGTAGGTCTGAATAAGCCAATACAGGGCGGCTGCATAAAAAGGAAACTCCACCAGGTTTAGCTTCGCCGGGATGTCAGGCCTGCCTAGACCTTGAAGAAGGGCGAATGGCAAAGCTCCAGTCGCCAGCGCCAATGTGCCCACCAGAAGCAACTGGGCAATGCGATAACTGTGCATTGCGAAATCCGAACCCAGCCACAGGGAAAGGCCGGGTCTCGCGATCATAATGAGCACACCCACCAGCGGAAGAAGGATCGCTAATATATACAACGTCGTAGCGCGATAAAGGGCTCCCAATCGATGACGGTCCTGGTTCGAAGAGAGACTGAATGCAGGGAACATGACCGCAGAAACTGCGCTGGAGAGGATCAACAGTTTGGTTACCACTTCGTAGGGAGTCGCGTAGTAGGTCACAGCGGCCGTCGAGACTAAGGCGCCAATAACAAAGCGATCTATGTAAAGCATCATCGGGCCAGCGACGTTGCTTACGGTCATCCAGCCACCCAAAATGAAGAGCGGCCTTATATGCTGGGGCCGAACGGCCAGCTCCCTCGCTAAAGCCGGCATCACGCGAAAACATAGGTACAGATGTGCCATCCATCCAGCCACTCTGCCCGCTACGAGGACGACGGTGATCGGAAAGATGTGGGCCGAGAAAGGCAGCACCAGGAGAGGCCCGGCAAAGGTGAATATCCCCATCGGTACGCGGATTAAATTGATCAGTCCGAAGGCTTGCTGAGCCTCAAGGAAGCCGCGCAACCCAGCAGTACTAATTACAATCGGCACTGAAACCGCGAGAGCATAGAAGGAATACAGGGCATCGCTTTGGATAGCAGTTGGAATTTTCAATATCCCATAAGCCAGCTGGTAACTGCCCAGAGCGAATACCGCCGCCCCCACGAACCCCAACACCGTCATCATGGCCTGACTGGTCCAAAACAGCTCCGGGATCTCCTCTTCCCGACCGCTTCCGAGCTTCTCGGAAACAAGTTTTGTCAAAGCCCGACCCAAGCCCAGGTCAAACAATCCCGCGTATCCAATGAGCGTCCAGGCGAGGGCAATTACTCCGAAACGATCTGCGCCCAACCGATGGATAAGGATGGGAATGGAAACGAACGCGACCAGCAACGGACTTCCCGTTCCCAACAGATTCCAGATTACGTTCCTGGCCAGAAGCCGCCCGTGCAGCAGGCGATGATTGTTCGTGCGACTCTCAGCCATGGGAGATGTCGCTATCTGAAGCCGGAGCGCTGCCGTGTCCATTGCGCGAGACCCACGGGATCTTCGCTTGCAGTGTGGAGACCATCTCCCGGGCAAGGATCTTGCGCGGATCCTGCGGATCCGAGGCGTGCCAGGTTCCCGAACCGACGACCCAGGCAAGGGCTCCGCAGAAAACCAGAAGGCCTCCGAGAAGCGTGATCAGCATCCGCGGCGGAGATGATTTTCTCTCCGCAACTTTCGGCGGGTCCAACACCTTGACGGTGGGGGTCTCTTTCGCCTCCTGAATTTTGGACAGTTCATACTGCTCGGTCAGCAGCTCGTAGACGGTTTCCTGGATTTTCGCGCGGCGGTAGTAATCCGCATATTTCACCTCCAGCAGAGGCAAGCTGCGAAGGCTGGGATAGGGCATATCGGAGGCTAACTCAACCGTTGCGGGTGCCCGCCCCGGAGCGTTCGAGCGTCCCCGGTTCGCTTTCGTTCCACCCATTCTCCCCAGTTGCCTCCGGAGTTCCGCGACCCGGGCACTGAGAGACCGGACACGCGAATTATCGTCGGTATAAATCTGGCGCAGCCCCTCGAGTTCGGATTGAGCGGCGATGAGTTCGCCGGCCAGGCTTCCAGCGGCGTCCAGCGCCACTTTCCCCATAGTCTGAAGGTCGAGCGTGCTGTTCTGGCTGGAAAACTGGGCCAGCTCGTTGGACGCTTCATCCAGATCGTGCTTGGCTACTTCGAGCCGCTCTTCCAGAAACACCCGCTCGCGATGGGCGGACGAGGTGGACAGTCTGGCGATAAGCGAATTCAGCTGGTCTACATAGGCTGTGGCCAGAGCGGCAGCGCGCTCCGGGCTCCGGTCGGTCACGCTGATGGTGAGGATACCGCTCTTCCGGTCTTCGGAAATAAGGGTACGCTCGTCGAGGTCGGCGCGCGCGTCCTGCTCCAGACGCACACCGTACACCTTCTTCAAATCGAACTGGTCGACCAGCCGGACCTGCGCGGTGTCGCTTCTCAGGATGCCGATAAACAGGGCGCCCGTACTCTTCAAGGCCAACAAGTCGCCTGCCATGGCGCCCAAGCCACCCGCGCCTTTTGCCGCCAGGGCCGCCGTCATGGCAAGAGTCGAGTTGGACTGGGTATCGGGCGGCATCAACTGCGCAGTGGAGGTGTAGGATTTTGGAATCAGCAACGCCAGCAGGGCCGAGGCCAGCAGCCCAATCGCCGTGGCGAGAACCAGCAGCCGGCGATGATCCCAGAAGAAGCGCAGCCGCGCCGCTTGCCAGGCGCGCCGGTCCTGCAAAGGGGTTCCCTGCAGGGTTAACGGGTCGAGGTGCGCCTGCGGATTGGCGGCGGCCGGGCTCATAGGCTTGCGGATCTCACGAATTTCTTCAGTTCCTTCCAAGTGCGCTCATCTCCCAGCGTGTGGCCAGAACGTGAGTTGGACGGAAGTGGTCAGGTTCGATTGTGGCCCGCGGGCCAGCACGGGGAAATTCCAGGCCTCGTACTGCACGGAGCCGGACAATTCGGCCCTGGCGTTCAGCCAGAGATCCGCTCTTAGGGTGGCGTCGTTCACGGTGCCTCCACCGGCGATGAACTGAGAGTCGGCCTTGCGATGACGATAATTGAACTGAATCTTGTTCTTGGCACTCAGCCAGTAGGTGCTCCAGAACTGTTCTCCCTGCGCTCCGCGTCCCAGCCAACTTCCCATGATGTTGCCCTGATTGGTGAAGCCGCTCAGAAACCGGCCATTGCCATAGAAACAGCCGTTACACGAAGAAAAATCCGGGGGTGAGGTCGCGCCTCCTTCGATCCGCAGATCCAGTTTCGGAATCCACGGCAGTTGTGGCATATAGACTCCACCCTGATACACCGACTTGCGGGGATAGCCGAGGGGGGAGAACTCGTCTTCCGTAAATGCGTCCCCGTAGAGCGTCAGCCAATTTCGCAGTTTGGGGATTTTGTAGCTGAAGTCCACCTCGGAGCGCCGGTCTCCGGCATCCGCATTGGTGCCATATTGCCCAGTTGTAATACTGAACATGCTTTGCAGGAATTCATGTAAAGTGAAGGGCACTCCAGGCCCGCCCACCAGAGTTGTCTTGCTGACCCCGAATTCGAAATTCGGGGTTGGCTTGAAGCTGAGTTTGACGCCATCCATGAACGGCTGAGGGTTGAGCGCAGTACCCCATTGCCCGATCAACCCCGCCGAGTTGCCGTAGACAAACTCCTGTCCGGAGAGTTGGCCCAGGATCAGTTGCGTCCGCATGGGGCCGAGTAAGCCCAGAATGGACGGCAGCTTGAAGGGAGACGTGCGATCCAGGCGGAGCATGGTGACCGGGACAGCGTTGTCGCTGAACATCATCGGTCCACCCTGGCTCGGTCCCCACCACAAACTTTGCTTGCCGAACGAAAGCTGCCAGTGGTTGAGGTTGATGGCGACGTAAGCGTCGAGCAACTGAAAATGATTCACGGCCGGGGTAGGGCTGTTGGGAGGGACAGGTACCCCAAAATCCAAGGTCGAAATCAGCTGGCGCGCTCCCTGAGGAAGGGCGGAGCTCGCGGGCGCGTACTGATATTCACCGCGAACGTAAACCACCAGCGGACCCGCCCCTGCCCAGCCCGACAAACCAGTTACATGGTTGACTCCCTCAGCAAACGGTCGGCCGAAGTCATTGAGAATCGTCTGGCCAAAATCGTAGCTGCGGTCGAGCGGCGGGCCGGAAATCCCCGTCACCCGCGTGTACACCGACTCCATTCGGAGCCGGAGATTATTCCCGGCTACGCCACGCTCGTCCAATTCGGACGCAAATTCCCGCTGCAACGCAGCCACCAGTTGGCTGGATTCGGAGAAGCGAGGATTGTCCTCTCCAGCGGCCTCGGAGGCCTCGTTCCACAGTCGCGCGCACTCCAATCGGGTCCACGGTCTCATTCCGGCGAGCCCGCTGCTGACCAGACCCAGGGCTGCGAGACGGTCAAAGGCGGGATAAACCCAGCTGTCCAGCGGAACATAAGGTGAGCCCACGTTTTCGGGATTGCGTCGTTCTTCGGCGTGCTCGTGGAATGATGTCCCACCCAGTTCCGGATCATGATGAGCGCGATAGACTTGTCTGCCCATGTACCAACCGAGCGCACTTCCGATAAAAGCATCGGCGGCAAAGTGTTTGCGACTTGTGACTCGAGAAGCACTAATGCCTGCGGCGGTTCCATACGCCAGCAACTGGGTCATGAAGCCGGGGTATTCATGGGCAATCACGCTGGCCACCGACCACGCCGCCGCGGCGCTTTCCGAGGGGAAAGAGCTTCCTCCCTGCCAGAACTCTCCTTTCCCGTTGCCTTGCAGCGGCCGATTCCGGCCGGCTGCCAGCTTGAGGATCGAGCTATCCAGAAAGGTATTCACCAGCGCTTCGCCGCTCAACCAACCTGTTTCCCGGGCGCGGTCGTTCTTCCTCAGGCGTCCCCAGAAATACAGGGTGCCGGCAGCGCCGACCAGGGAAGCCGTGCCGAAGGTCGAAAAATTTCGACTTCGCCGAATAAGATCGGGACTGCCGGGCAGTTTGCTTTCGATCGCAGCATCATTCCCGATCAAGAATGAAGTGCTGGCCACTAGCGGAATGAGCCAGTGGACATCGGTGGCCGCCGGTCGCGCCGGACGTGTCCAGAAAGCTTTCTGATCAGACAGCAGGTTGGGAATCAGACTGCGCTCCAAGCGGTATCGATCGGACGGCTGATGCAACTGGGCTGCTGCCGCCGCTGCGCCAGGTTCGGCAGGAGTCTCGTTTATGGCTTCGTGGCCTTCCAGGGGGCCCCGCGTTTTGTCGGCCGCCCGCAGGGACTGCTTTTTCTTGCTTTGTACTACAGCCGCCGGTCTGGCCGCAGCCGGGGGTGTGCTCTCCGGTTCCGTCATCTTGTGCGGAGTGCCCGGGGAATCATCGCCGGATTCTGCTGGACTCTTCGCCGGCTCACCGGCCCGAACCACGTCCGATAAGTAAAGAAAGATGGTGGCCAGCACCAGAATGCGGTTCCTGCACTTCACAGTCGCGCCATATGGGAAAGAGAGAAACTCTTAGAAGCTCGTGGCCACCCTCGCAGCGATCGCGAGCGAAGTGGTCAGCTGAGCGGTATCGAGAACATTTTTCCAAACGTGGGAACCACCGATGATCTTCTCCGGTACGACGACGGTGTCGCCGGGGTGCATGGTGGTGCTGAGCAGGTTGCCGCTCCACCAGGATGAACCGCTTTCGCGGCCGACTACCGTACCGCTGGCGCGAATGATGTAAATCTCCTTCTTGTTTGCCATTTCCGTGGGCCCGCCGGCTTGGTTCAAATACCAGGCTGCATTCTTTCCGGGTACGAAAGTCAAAGCGGCAGCGTTGTAGACTTGCCCGTTGACCAAAACAAAGCTGGGCTTTTTGGGGATGGTGATGACGTCCCCGGCGCGTACCTCTATATCGCTGGCAGTGTTCTGCCAGTTCCTGATGTTGTCGGAGATCTTGATGACTAACCGTCCGGTAGCTGGCTGGTTGCGCAGAACAGTCAACACCTGCTGTTGTTGCTGCGCTCGGGCCTGCAGCAGGGACGCCTGGTCCGGGCCGCTCACCGTGGGCGAAACGTTCGCTGTAGCGCCGGCCGCTTCGATGCGAGCGATCAATTGCGTCCGGCTCTTCTCCGCTAACTCGCGCACCTGACGCCGTTCCAGGACTGCGCCTTCCGGGTAGGCATTGTCGCGAAAGCCCCCGGCTCGCTCTAACAGCGCGCTTAATCGTTCCCCATCCTCGATGCCGAAAGTCCCTGGGTACAAGACCTGGCCATTGATGGTGACCGATGCCCCAATATCGTCCCAGCCGCTCAGTTGACGCACGGTCATCACGTCGCTCGGTTTCAGTACTAGGTCGGCCCCGCTCTCTCCCGCCAGGGCTTTCCCGATTTCCACAGTCGTGTGTTTGGTGACGATGCTGTTGCCGCCGCGAACCACATAGCTGGCGATGTCCGCTTCCTGCGTGAGTGCGCTGCGCGTGACCCCACCCGCCATGCGCACCAAACCCGCCGCCGTCATGCCTTGCGCCAGGGGATACTTTCCCGGCCGCAGCACCTGGCCAAACACGAACACGTTCGGCGGATCGGCTTCATAACGCCCCAGAATGCGAACCGTATCGAAAGGCTGCAAATCAATCGGATCGTCGCCGCCCAGAACTTCCGACAATTTGAATTCGATGGCTTCCGGATGATAGTCCGGCGGCACCAAGCGAATGATCTCGGCGTGATCCGAAGGCTCCGGCAATAGATCCTGATACGACTGGATCAACTCCGCGATCTGCATTCCCGGGTGATAGGGATACTTTCCGGGGCGAAAGACATGGCCATTGAGATAAATCGTCTGGTCGCTGTACGGGAGGATGGGAGAAATCGTGACGTAATCTCCATCCTGCACGTGAAAACCACGCAACGCCTTATTCAGACCTTCCGCGTCGCTGGCCGGCGGCAAATTGACCTTCAGCATCACACGCCGCTCGTGCGCTTCAATGCGCTCCACGCTGATCTGATTCATGCTGGCGGACACCAGCACGCCGCCCGCAAGCTTGAGCACATCGGCAAGTTCCTTTTCGCTGGTCAACTCGTAAATCGCCGGACGCCGCACCATGCCCGCCAGGGTCACCTCGGGTCCGATCGGTGGGACCAGAATGGTGTCGCCTGGTTCCATGCGCTCCACCCCGGAACGCACGCCCTGCAACAGCAGGTCATACAAGTCCACTTGCCGGATCAGTTGCGCGCCACGGTAGAGACGAACACCCCGAAGCGAGCCTCGATCCGTCGGTCCGCCCGCCAGGTAGAGCGCGTTCAATGCCGTCGACAGGGCGCTGATGTCGTAAGCCCCTGGCCGCTCCACGTCTCCTACTACATACACTCTGATGGTTCTGAGACGAGTGAGAGAGACATCGACCTTGACGTCGCGAAATTCTGTGCTCAGGCTTTTTTGGATCAGTTCTTGGGCCTGGGTTACCGTCTGGCCAGCGACGACAACTGTGCCCGCTTCGGGCAATGACAGCCGGCCTTCCCGGTCCACGGTCTTGGTAATGGTCCGGGGGACGCTTCCCCGGATGTTAATGCTGACGCCGTCACCAGTTCCCAACAGATAATCCGGACCTGCCGGAAGATCCATCGGTAATTTCTCGAGATTGCCGGTTCCGTTCCGAAAGACATCCACACCAAACCGCTTCAACGGGCTTCTCTGGCTTGGAATCTGCCGGTAGAGATCTTCCAGGGACGGCAAATTGGGATATGGATTCGGCTCTGGCGTAGTCGGAGGCCGATTCTGGTCTTCCTCAGTTGCAGGACTTTCAGGCTGGGCTTTGCTTGGGACGTTCTTGCTTGGGACGTTCTTGCCTGGGATGTTCTTGCCTGGGACGTTCCCGGCTGGGATGTTCTCGGCTGGGATGTTGTTGGCCGGGACGCTCTTGCTTGGTTTGTCGGGCAGTGCTTCCGGTTCGCTGCTGTCGGTGTCGGGAGCGGCAGCTTGCTCCGGAACATCTTCCGAATAGCTGGTGCCAGTCTGGCCGTGAGGGGCTGTCCGTTTTTCCTGAGCGAAGCTCGGTGCCCTAAAACAACACATCAGAAGCAATGCTGCCGCGGCGACCCTACAGAGCATTCCAGAGCATCGAATTCTTGTGACCGAATGTGTCATGGGCTTTTTCTTGGGGACTGCCAGGTTAGGCCTGCTCTTCAGCACGGTTCTACGTCCGCTTCGTCCACTTCGACAGCTATGGAACGCATAATCAGATCCAGCGAAAGAACGAGGCGGAATCCTTCCTTCCTGCGGACCAGCACCCCCTGCAGTCCTTGCAGTGGGCCATGTTTCACGCGCACTTGCCGGCCTACCTTCAGATACGGGTGGGGCTCGGCGCGCACTCCCGCCACCAATCCATCCTTCAGGGCTTCGATCTCCTGTTGCGGGACGGCCACTGGCTGTCCATTGCAACTGACCAACCGGACAACCCCGGGCAGATCCAGAACTCGGAGCCGATTGCACAAGTCGATGTGCACGAAGACATATCCTGGGAACAAAACCAGGTCTAGTTCTTTTCTGCGGTCTTTCCATCGCCGCACGCTGCGATATACCGGCAGAAAACAAGTCACCCGCCGTTCCTCCAACTGCCGAACCACTTTCCGTTCGTGATGCGTGCACACATAGGTTGCATACCAGCAGGTCTCAGGTACCGCAAAGACTTGCGTGGGCTGCTGAGATGCGTGGCTCACCAACGAAGTCGAACTCTCTCCGAATTTTCCAACCGCTGTCATGATCTCGGCGTGTCTACAGCTTCGCCACCTCACTTACAGAAGCCTTATGTGAGAAGAGGCTGTACTTTCAGTTACTTCCAACCGCTAACTTGACTTACACCGATACCAGCAATGCCCAATTCACTGAACCACCGAGCCACTTTCGGTACACGGTGCTTTGCCACGTAAGGTATCCAGAATGCCCTGTTCCGAGCTCTCGACGCTCATCGACCGAATGTCAGTTACGGCCCAAAAGAACTCACCCAGGTTGCGTTCCGGAGCCAAAGCCAGAATCTTTACCCGAGGATTCTGAGCCAGGAGATCAGTACAAATGGGAGGGCGTTCGTCGAGCGTTCCCGCAAAGATGATTATGAAATCCGGCCTGAATTCGGCTGCGGCGCGCATCATGTCGGCATCGTCCGTCACTTCTCCTGCCACTTCCATGTCGGGCTGATCCGAGATCGTTGCGAGCACAAGATCCCGCATGAGGCGGGGACGATTGGCCACCAATACTCGAATTTTTCCCACGCTGTCACGCTCCGGGAAAAGCGATGCATGAGTATCACGAAAAGCCAATCAGGAAGGAAGGATCAATTCTGTCCGGGAGAGTTGGTCATAGGAACAGTACAGACGTGGTACAAGGAACTCTGTGTCAGTTACCATGATCGTCCTAAAGGCAGTACCAACTTTGTACTCAGGACTCGCGAGTCCTCTGCAATCGTTCCTGCCCTTTCGGGCAAAACGCTGGCATAACTGAGCGCGGCAAGCGTTCCCGCTCGACACGCAGGTCTCCTCATGACAATGGATAGGAAACGAAGAAGGTTAGACGGGCAATCCTTCCGTGCGACACATCTCCACCACAGCCAGCCGGTCGGGGGCACGCAGCTTCCGCAACATGTGGTGGACATGGTTTCGCACAGTCTGCTCGGCCAGTTGCAGTTGAGATGCTATCTCCTTGTTGCTCAACCCTCTGCCCAATAGGAAAACCAGCTGCTGTTCCCGGTTGGTCAAGCCGAGGTTGCACTTCACCTGAAAGCTGGGCATCTGACTCCACCGCGTGGCCACGTGGCGGAACAAGCAACTGCACAAATCCGGCGGGCACACCGCTTGCCCTTTCACGACCGCCTGCACTGCTCCTATGATCTCCAGAGAGGGCGCGTCTTCCAGGACGTAACCCGCCGCCCCCTCGCGCACGGCTTGCAGGAAACTCTGCTCCTCCGCATCCATACCGATCATGACGACCTTGATCCCCTGAACACGGCGTTGCACTTCCCGGATGAATTTCAGATGTGGTACCGCTGTAGTAAAGGAATCCATGAGTAGCACGTGAGGAGCAGCGGCCGTGATCTCGTCCAACACCAGCGGAGAAAACGCGCACGCCCCCACGACTGCGATCTCATCTTTCTTGTCGAGAATTCTGGTCAGAGACTCGCGCAGAAGACGATTTTGGGCGACTAAGAAGACCGATACTCGTGCTACGGATGCGCTCACGGGTCAACTCCGATTGAGGCAATTCGACCCAAGTCCCAGCCTTGCACCGGCGCCTACCTTACTGCTTCCTTCTCACCGCGACGGGTCCTGCATGGCTACCAATATCTGCACTATGACAAGCTGAGATCCTGGGAACTCATGAATTTATCTCGGTAGAAATAGGTTGTCCACCGATTAGAGCCTTATGTGCCCTAGTTTCTGTCGCCCGGAGTGCCAATTTGGCACGAGCTTTTTCGTGCTGCGAGGCGAGATTCGGCGCCGCTGGCAGTCACTGTCGCTTGTTGGGGCGGCACCTGCAAGGTGAAGGCTTCGATCTCATTCACCGATGGCACCAAATCACCCGACCGTTGAACTTCAACAATCAGTGTGTTGAGGGCCGCCGCGCCTGCAGTTGGCCTTACGAACTCAATTCCGGTGTGTGCTTCCAGCCGATGGGTCACGCGGTCAATGGCCCGCTGGAGACGATTATCCGGTAGTGGGTCAGCCTGATTTCCGTGGTCCCAGGACGTATAATGTGGATTCTTCGATGCAGAAGGATCTTCGGTTTACGGAACGCTGGAAACTGCAGTTCCGGGCCGCGGCCTTCAACGTCCTTAACCATCCGCAGTCTGGAATTCCTGACAACATTCAGTCGGATGGTTCTAATTTTGGGAAGATCTTGAGCGTTAGCGATTCCCGGATCATGCAACCGGCTCTCAAACTGTACTTCTAGTGCTGGAACTGGCTGCTGCATCGGATATAGCGTCGCCGTCGCCCGCGAGGGCAAGTCGGCGACGCTTGATTTGTGACGTCCCTGCGGTAGGAACAAACACGCGAAGGGGAATGCCATGCAAATTCATTCGTTTCGTCCTAAGACGTTTGCCTTAATTTCCGTTTCGCTGGCCCTGATGGCTTCGATGCTGGTGATCCGCGCTGCCGGGCAAACCGTGCGAATCGACGCAACTCCCAGCCATATCGCGAACACGTTTAGTCCTCTTAGTGCGCTGGGCGCCACTCTTGATCGAATTCCCACGAACACCACCGACATTTTTTTCAGGCCCGACCAGTTGAAGCAGATGCTCGAGGCGGGCTGGGGACCGATCTCGTATCGCCAGAATACGGAACTGTTTGTTCAGGCTTGGCATTGGAATCCTAAGGGGAAATGGAGCGATCCATCTGGGAGAGGTTATTTCGTCGGTGATGCGACCCCAACCCAGGACATGATTCGTCATTCCTACGGCTACTCTCTGCCGCATCGCGGGGTCACGCGCAACAGTGGAGCGGAGTTTGATGGGTATTCGCGGCTCGATGACGGAGACATCAGCACTTACTGGAAAAGTAATCCTTATTTAACCAAGGCATTCACCGGTGAGGAGGATGGTGCTCACCCGCAGTGGATTGTAATCAAGTTGGCAGAGATACAGATAGTCACAGCCATTCGCATCGCATGGGCAGAGCCGTATGCGCGAAGCTACACGGTGCAATACTGGCTCGGTACAGGCGATGCCATGGATGATCCTACCAATGGCGAGTGGAAGGATTTTCCGGCAGGAACGGTTTCGAACGGAAAGGGTGGAACGGTAACACTCCGGCTTTCTCCCGCGCCACTCGCCAGCAAATACGTGCGCGTTCTGATGACCGAGTCCTCCAACACTTGTGACACCCACGGCAAAGCCGACCGCAGGAATTGCGTCGGATACGCGATCAAAGAAGTCTATCTTGGAACGCTGCAGAGCGACTCATTCCACGACCTGCTCCAGCATGCTCCAGGACAGGAACAGACTTTCACGTACAGCTCATCGATTGACCCCTGGCACCAACCCTCGGACCTCTACATGATGCCCGATCGCATGGAATCCGGTGATCAGGTCGGTCTCGATCTCTTCTACACCAGCGGACTCACGCGCGGACTGCCGGCCATGATTCCCGTGTCGATGCTCTATGGGACGCCGGAAGACGCGGCTGCGCAAATCTCATATCTGAAAAAGAGGGGATATCCGATCTCTTACATAGAAATGGGGGAAGAGCCGGATGGCCAGTACTTCACGCCGGAGGACTACGCCACCTTGTACCTGCAGTGGGCCACGGCCTTGCATCAGGTTGACCCGAATCTTAAACTCGGTGGACCAGTATTTGAGGGAGTGAGCGAAGACATTAAATTCTGGCCGAATGCAGAAGGTGAGACTTCGTGGTTCAAGCGTTTTCTTGAGTATCTAAAGGCTCATGGACGGCTTGCGGAACTGGCGTTCATGTCCTATGAGCACTATCCTTATTATGATGGGACTTGTCAGGGTCCATGGAGCAATCTCTTCAAGGAACCCGAGATACTCACGCACATCGTGCAGGTCTGGCGTGACGACGGATTGCCGGATAGCGTTCCGATGTTCAACACCGAGACCAACGCTCCTGGCGGTGATGCCGCCGTCGACGTCTTCGGGGCCTTGTGGCTGGGTGAAACCTTTCCCGCATTTCTGACGGCTGGCGGTAAAGCCTCCTACTATCATCACGCGATGCCGTACTCTACACCGCATCCCGCTTGTTCTAACAGCTGGGGAACATATCGCATGTTCACGACCGACCATCACTACATCATCAAACAACGCACTTCGCAATTCTTCGCGACACAGATGCTGACGCAGCAGTGGGCGCAACCGGTAGATGCTGAGCATCGCCTCTTTCATGCCGCGAGCGATATTAAGGATAGCCTTGAACACGTTCTTGTAACTGCCTATGCAGTGCTCCGGCCGGACGGCCAGTGGTCGCTCATGCTGATCAACAAGGACTACGACAACCCTCACACAGTGAGTATTACGTTCCACGATGAAGACGCGAAGAAGGATCGTTCCTTTGTTGGCCCAGTCGCGAGGATCACGTTCGGAAAAGAGCAGTATCAATGGCATTCCGCAATGCGGGATGGTTACGCGGATCCGGACGGTCCAGCCGCGCAATCGACTCTCCCAGCCGGTACCGATCGTTACACGCTTCCGCCGGCGTCCATGACCGTCTTGCGGGGCAGAGTGGGCGCTCCATAGTGGCGGAATAAAGCGGAAAGTGCTTCACTCGCATACCAGAGTGTGGCGGCCAACGGCTCTGGGCCATGCAATGTTTTTGTGATCGGCGAGGTGTGTAATGAATCTCAGAGTTTTCAATAACAAGCGTTTACTCAGCGAGGCGGCGGCCGATCAGGCTGCCGCTGCCATCCGCCAGGCCATTCGGGACCGGGGCGGGGCACGGATCGTTGCCGCCACTGCCGCATCTCAGGTGGAGTTTCTACAGCGCCTCACCGGCACTCCCGGTATCGACTGGCGGCGGGTTGAGGCATTTCACCTGGATGAGTACATTGGCCTGCCAATTACCCATCCGGGCAGCTTCCGCAAAATGTTTCTGGAGCAATTGATCAACAAAACCGGGATCAGCAATTATCACCTGCTGGACGGCGATGCTGATGCCCCGGAGGTGGTGCGTCGCGTCAGCCAGGCCATAGCTTCCGCGCCCGTTGACATCATGTTCCTCGGCATCGGCGAGAACGCACATCTTGCCTTCAACGATCCTCCGGCGGATTTCGAGACCGAGGAACCCTATTTGATCGTCAACCTCGACGAGGCCTGCCGGCGTCAGCAGGTGGGGGAAGCATGGTTCACGGAAATTTCTCAAGTGCCAAAGCAGGCGATCTCAATGTCAGTGCGCCAGATTCTCAAGGCGAAGGAGCTTCTTGCGGTGGTGCCCGATTCGCGCAAGGCGCAGGCAGTGAAGGCTTGTGTTGAGGGAGAAATCAGCCCCATGGCGCCGGCTTCCATCCTGCGGACACATCCCAATGCTACCGTTTACCTGGACACGAATTCTGCCGCCTTGCTGACGACAGCGACGCAGACGACCACTTGAAGTTTGAGCAGAGAGCGTGAATTTCATACGATCGGTGCGAGCTCTGCAGCACTTCTACTCTTTCTGTGCGACTCTGCGAGAGCTAGCAGAACCGCTCGTCGCTGAGACGCTTAAACGAGGTAGGATGCACCATCCAACAAATCCAATCGCCGTTGCGCAGGTGTTCGAGAGCGAAGGCTCTGTCTTTCAAGGAACAAGAACGCATGCGCGGGGCCCGGAAGGAGTGTTGCCGATCAACGCGGAGATGTTGTTGATGCAACCCTCCGGCAACCTCTTCGGGCTTACCCAGAACGCCGGCATGGGATGGGAACCGGCGCGGCTACTCGATCCCGAATTTCTCATCTTGAGCACGCACGGCGGAATGCGAGCGCAGGACGGAACTCCGATCGCGCTCGGCTTCCACACCGGCCATTGGGAGGTCGGACTATTGGTGGCCGAGGCTGCGCGGGAGCTTCGAAACCTTCATGCCGTTCCGTTCGCCGGTTCCTGCACCGATCCGTGCGATGGACGCTCGAAGAGCCGGCTCGTCTTAACCCAGCGACCAATAAGGATCTCTGAGGGGATTCTCGAAGCAATGGAACACTGCCTGTTCCCCGCATTACCCGTCAATTCGAGGCCCTTGAGGACCTCTCGGGCAGTGTTTGTGGATCCGAACAACGAGTGGATAGGCGCCTGGACCGCTCGTGCGCCTGTGGTTGACATGCTCAATTTTCCTTTCCTTGATTGGACCGCCTACTGCACGTGGAGAGCGGTGGTCACCTAGTCGCGTCAGATTGTAAGGACGACCCTCACGAAGGGGCGTCCCTCAACGTGATCAAGAGGTTGGGAAAGTACCCGAGCCGGGGGCACGTGCGAGGCGGAGCTTCGCGGCCATTTTCACCAGGTCGGCGAGAGAGTCGGCTTTCATCTTTTGCATCACCTTGCCGCGGTGCGCCTTCACCGTGATCTCGCTGATGCCGAGTTCGCCGCCGACCTGTTTGTTCAACAGGCCGGTGACCACTAAAGCCATGACCTGCCGTTCGCGATGCGTCAGTGACTCGTAACAGTCGCGGAGCACCCGCATCTCCGCCTCGTGGCCAAGAGCAACGCGGCTGTGTTCGAGGGCCTGCCGGATGGCGCTCAACAGGACCTCGTCACTGAATGGTTTCGTCAGGAATTCGGCAGCCCCCGCCTTCATGGCTTGGACCGTCATGGGCACATCGCCGTAGCCCGTGATGAAGATGATCGGCATGTCAGTCCGTTCGGAGGCGACGCGCTTCTGCAGCTCTAGACCATTGAGGCCTGGAAGAGAAACGTCAAGTACGAGGCAGCTCGGAACAAGGGCTCGTGGGCGGGTGAGGAATTCTTGTGCAGACTCGAATGTCTCCGGCTGCCAGCCTTCGCAGCGGATCAACAGCTCCAGCGATTCGCGCACCGATACGTCGTCGTCAACAACGAACACGATTGGTGTGGCGGGCGACAAGGGTGATGACCCCACTTCATGGCCAAGGGCGCACGCTAAGTTCATTGTATATCCCCCCAAGGCGCAAGAGAGTAAGCGAATCGCTTAGTTCATCCGAAGTGCGGCATTGAGCGCCGCAAGCAGAGCCGTGTCGCTAAATGGCTTGAACAGGCACTCCACCGCACCCTGTTCGAGCAGTCGCGGGCGGACAGTCTCATCTCTCTGAGCGG
>JADGNP010000059.1 GCA_017883425.1 Candidatus Sulfotelmatobacter sp.
GACTGTTGGTAGAGACGTCATAAAACGCGGATTGCGAATAGCGCACCGCTGGGCCCCCAAGAATCCATCGACTGCCCGTCCTGGTAATACCATTCGCCCCGAATAACGTAAAGGCGTGCGAATTCGTCGAGAGCTTGTCGGCACTGCTGCTGCCGGCGAAAACGTACATATCGTTTGACACTTGATCGTAGACAGCGCTGTGGTACGCAACACTTGGCGACGTGCCCGCGGTCCTGATCTGAAGCCAACTCGGGCTGCCGATCCCATTTGCCGAGGTCAGTACCCAGGAGTCAGAGAGGGTAAGGCTATTGTTGACTCCGCCGAAGATCGTCATCCGATCGCCGACGCTATCGTAAATGGCGGTTTGACCGGTTCGGGCACCGGGAGGAGTGCCGCTCGGCGACAACTTTGTCCATACCGGTGTCCCACCACTGCCATTGGCATGAGAAAGAACCCACACGTCTCCTAACCCAGATCCTCCGGCATCCCCTCCATAGATGGTCAAGATGTTGTTAACGGAATCGTAGACGGCGCTGGCACTCTCACGCGCCGCGGGCGGAGTGCCGGAAGGCGCCAGTTGCATCCACGCCGGAGTTCCACCTTCTCCGTTCGCGCTGCTGAGCACCCAGACATCGTTGAAGTACCCGGTGGAGCAATTGCCGCCCCCGAACACAATCATGGAATCGGTGCTCGGATCGTAGGCGGCTGCGGGATACACCCTGGGCATCGGCAGCGTTCCCGAGGGAGTGGCTGGGATCCAGGACGCACTTCCGCTTCCATTCGCTCCATCCAGAATCCACACATCGTTGGCACACGGCGAAGGAGATCCCAGGGCTCCGCCGAAAATTGTCATGCGATTGCTGTTGGGGTCATAGGTCGCTGCCTGGCCATATCTGCCTTGCGGACCTGTACCCGTAGGGAGCAACTGGGTGAAACGATCGTTCTGGACTGCCGTGGTCACACCCAGCCAGACGTCGTTCAGGTCCGTGTTTGTGGTCGTTTCCTGACCACCGAAAATAATCATTTGCCCACTTGTCGGATCAAAGACCGCGGTATGGGAGTGGCGGGAGGAAGGACCGGACAGGGTCCACATTTGAGCGCCCAGAACCGTAACGGAGCCCAAGAGAACGAGGAGGAGACAGCAAACTTGCTTCATGGTTGTCCATTCGCGTCAGTCAGAGAGAAAAGGTGATCGTCTGGGAGAGACGGCAGGGTGAACACTCCCCCAAAAATATTCATTTGATTATGGACCGGGTCATACACCGCACTCGAAAAGCGGCGGGCTGGCGCCGTCGTCTGCGGAACAATTTCAGTCCATGTGGGAAGGATTCCCTGCCCATTCGGATCGGAAAGCACCCAAGTGTCGCTTAAGAGCCTCGTGCCATCATACCCTCCATAAATCGTCATCAGATTATTTTGAACATCGTAGATCGCAGTGTGCCCCGAACGGGCGGAAGGCCCGCTATTCGAGGGAATCGCTTGCTTCCACACCGGCGAACCTCCGGTGCCGTTGGCATGGGAGAGAATCCAAATATCGCCAAAAGGCGCGCCCCCCGCATCGCCGCCATAGATCGTCAGAGTGTTGGTGGTCGAGTTATAAATGGCCGAAGTACTTTGCCTGGCGCTGGGCGGAGTGCCTCGTGGAGACAGGTGAGTCCATGCAGGCGTGGACGTCACCGCGTTCGCACCGCTGAGAACCCATACATCGTTGTAGTAGGTGGACAGGCAATTGTAACCACCGAAGACGATCAACTTATTGGTGGTGGGGTCATACGCAGCCGTGTCACGCGTACGAACTCCCGGCAGCGCACCAGTGGGAGCCACGGGAACCCAGGTGGGCTTGCTACCCGTGTTGTTGGCGGAGGTCATGACCCAGTAATCATTGACGCAAGGCGAGGGAAACCCCGTGGCCCCGCCAAACACCATTAAGCGGTTGTTTACGCTGTCGTACTGCGCCGTTTGACCCCATCGGGCTTTAGGATGCTTTGCCGCAACGTTAATCGGGATCCAATTGACGTTGGAGGAATTATTGACGCCGGTGTTCTGCCAGTAGTCATCGAAATTCGTATTGGTCTGCGCATGCTGGCCGTCCAGAACAAACACACTGTTGCTGGCGGAATCGTAAAACATCGATTGCGAATAACGAGCCGGTGGTCCACCGCGAGTCCAGGAACTGGTCCCGATGCCGTTCGCGCTGCTCAGCGTGAAGGCGTGGTCATCCCCCGCAAGCTTGGCCTCACTGCTCGAGCCCGCAAACACGTACATGTCGTTCAGCGCTGAGTCATATACGGCACTGTGGAAGCCCACTGCGGGCGCTGTCCCCTTGGTCGTAATTGGCGTCCATGCAGGAGTGCCCCCGATGCCATTGGCAAACGTCAGAACAAAGGTGTCAGACAGGGCGTTGGACAGATGGAAGCCGCCACACACAGTCATGCGATTATTCGTGCTGTCGTAAACCGCAGTGTGACCGGAGCGGGCGGTCGGAGCCGTACCCGTTGGCGATAATTGCATCCAGGCCGGAGTTCCGCCTGTGCCATTGGCATGGGAGAGAACCCAGACATCCCCAAAATTAGTGGATCCGGCGTCACCGCCGTACACCGTGATGATGTTGTTCGTGGAATCGTAGACGGCGCTTGCGCCCTCCCGCGCCGCGGGAGGAGTGCCGGAAGGCGCGAGTTTCGTCCACGTCGGGCTACCGCTTCCTCCATTGGCATCGCTGAGGACCCACACGTCATTAAGATATCCAGTAGCACAATTACTGCCACCAAATACGATCAGGGAATTCGTATTCGGGTCATACACTCCGGTGTGATGTAATCTGGCGATCGGCAGAGTACCGGAAGGAGAAACCGATATCCACGCGCTGGAGCCACTCTGGCCATTGGCGCCATCGAGGATCCAAACGTCGTTCCCACAGGGCCCGGGAAATCCCGTGCCGCCGCCGAAGACTGTCATGCGATTGCTGTTCGGATCATAGGTTGCCACGTGCCCGAACCTGACCGACGGGCCGGAGCCGCTGGGAGCCAGGCTTGTGGACGTCACATACTTCGAACTGCTGGTACCGACCAGCCATAGGTCGTTGAGGTCCGCGCTCGTAGTGCTGTCCTGCCCACCGAATACAATCATCTTTTTGGTGGTCGGGTCGAACACCGCCGTATGGGAAAAACGCGGAGGCGGGCCATATTGAGTCCAGGTCTGTGCGTTCGAAAGCGGGCTGGAGGCAAGAAAGAGCATGCAGAGTACCAGCGGAACACTCACGGACGCAACTGTTTCCCACACTCTCATCAGCGGACGGCTCCTGGACTTGAAGAACTTGTCGCCAGCTGAGAGCAAATACGCGGGTGCCCGCCGTCTAAGCACCACCGCACTGGCTCTCAACAAGGCAAACCGAGGGCGTACCAGTCTGTCCGACCGTATTCGCATTGTCAAGATGAAGGAATTTGCATCTTGACGCTGAAGGTCTACCGTCCTATGCTGCGTAGGCAACGTGTAGAGCTGCAGTAACCCCCACAACGCCCTACCCTCAAACACTCCCGGAGCCAGCCTGTGCTGTGCCCGGATTCGGAGCCCTTACTTGAACCGGTCTAATTCTGTTGGCTGCGCAGCGCTGCTTTTGTTCTCTCTCAGCATGATCCTGGTCTTGCCCGCTTCGGCGCAAAAATGGAACCGTTACGGCCCCGGCACTCGCAGTCAGGCGTCGTCTATTTATGACGCCTCGACCAACCAGATGATCATGTTCGGAGGGCAGCACGCACCCACGAGCGTCGACTTCCACGACGTTTGGGCGGTGAAGAACGTCATTGCCTCTTCTGGATCGTCCCCTAACAACCTGAATTGGGTGGCAGTTTCAACCGCCGGCAACCCGCCGAAAAGTCGCTTCGGACACACGGCCGTTTACAATCCCACCTCCAATCGAATGATTGTTTTTGGCGGGGGAACCGGGTTTCCGGGACCCTGCGTCAATGAGCTCTGGATACTGACGAACCCGAATTCCGTTGGCACGCCCACGTGGTCTGTCCTCAGTCCAACCGGAACCTTGCCTCCTGTCCGCGAGGGTCACACCGCGGTGTATGACTCCAATACGAACAGGATGATGGTGTTCGGCGGAACCGACTGCAATGGCAATTACTACAACGACCTCTGGATCTTAAGTAACGCGGACGGATCAACCGGCACACCCGCATGGACCCAGGCTCAACCGCTTGGCACCCCGCCCAGCGCGCGCGCCCAGAGCGCCGCGATCTATGACTCTGTCAATAACATCATGACGGTTTTCGGAGGCGGTGGAGCGGTCAAGACCAATGATGTCTGGACCCTCTCCCATGCCAACGGACTGACCGGCACTCCCACATGGACGCAATTGGCGCCCACCGGAGCGGGCCCGACTGCGCGAAGTGGTCACAGCGCCATCTATGACTCAGCGAATAATCGGATGGTGATCCACGGAGGAATGAGTGGCGCGGCTCAAAACGACACGTGGATTCTCTCGGACGCGAACGGGATGGGAGCAAATGCCGCCTGGACGCATTTGATACCCACAGACTCCGGCCCTTATCGTGCCAGTCACACCGCCATCTACGATCCGGTATCGAACGAGATGGTGATCTTTGGAGGCACCAGCCAGCTTCCCAAGACTTTTACGGACGACCACGTTTTTGTGCTGACCCACGCCAATGGATTGCAGTCCGGGCCGACCTGGTCGCAGGACGGTCCAGCACCGCGGTCCCACGCGAGCGCGGGTTACGATGCGGCTACAGATCAGCTGATCGTGTTTGGCGGCCAGCCATCGGGATTGGGTCCTCTGAACGATGTTTGGTCCGAAGTTGCGGTTGTGGCTTCTGGACAGGCGTCCCAGGTCTCCACCAATTGGGTGCAGGTCTTTCCCTCGGGGACTGCTCCGGCCGCGCGCTTTGGACAAAGCGGGCTCTACGACTCGGGCAGCAATCGAATGATCATCTTTGGAGGCGGGTCGAGTTCTACCAGTTGCCTCAATGATCTCTGGCTTCTCGACGACGCCAATTCAGCCTTGGGCACGCCCGACTGGCTCAGCATAACTGCTTCGGGCAAGGCTCCCGCGGCGCGGATGAACCACAACGCAGTTTACGATCCCACCAAGAATGTCATGATTGTTTTCGGCGGAACCAATTGCTCTTCCGGATACTTCAACGACGTCTGGGTGCTGACCAACGCCAACGGTGAGGGCGGGACGCCCACCTGGACGAAGCTCTCGCCCGCCAACACGCCGCCGGCCGCTCGCGAGAACAGCAGCGCCGTGTATGACTCGGTTAATAACGTCCTACTTATCTACGCTGGCGACGCCGGGGGAGCCGGTTTCTCCGACCTTTGGGCTCTATCCAACGCTAATGGACAGGCTGGAACGCCGCGCTGGCGGCAGTTCTCTCCCACGGGGACGCCTCCCGAGGGAAGAACCGGGCAAAGTACGGTTTACGATGCATCTAATAACCGAATGATAATGTATGGTGGGATCAACGCGATCAACGGAACGCGCTTCCTGTATGACTCCTGGATCCTCACCAACGCCAACAGCCTCGGAGGGACTCCTGCTTGGACCGCCGAAATAGTAACCGGGTCCGCGCCCGAGCGGTACTTCCATTCGGCGTCCTACAATTCGGCCTTCAATGATTTGATAGTTTTCGGCGGGGACAGCCAGATCGGCCAGTCCCCAGCGGACGATCACATCTTTGTCCTCTCGGTAGCCAATGGACTGAAGTAGATTTGCAATCAACTTCCGTAGGGTTTTGCGTCGCTTCCCTTCTCTTTTTGGATTGGCCTGGCGGCGTTGAACCCACGCTATTGTATGATTCTGGAGGCTCGCGAACGCCGGAATGAATATCGGCTCACCTCGCGGGGCTTGCGTGATTTTTCTGGGGATGACTTCCCTGCCGAATGGCCACCCGTTCACCTGAGAGCAGCGCCCGATCGGACCTGGGACTCCGCTACAACGCCGTGCAACTTTCCCGTCGGCTTCTGGCCGCCGTCGCCCTCGCCTACGCACTGCTGGCGGGTTTGCACACTCTGCAAGACTTCGATTTAGGCTGGCAGCTTGCCACCGGCCGATGGGTCCTGCAGCATCGCCATATTCTCTCCACGGATGTCTTCTCTTACACGGCAAGCGGGCAGCCGTGGATTTATCCCGTTCTGTCTGGGATCGCCTTCTACCTCGCGTATCTCGCGGGCGGATACGCTCTGCTTTCGTGGATGGGTGCGATAGCCTGCGCGGGAACCGTTGCGCTGCTGCTTCGCCGGGAGAGTCTGGTCGGGTCTGCGATGGCCGTGGTTGCCATCCCTCTCCTTGCGAACCGCACTCAACCGCGGGCCGAAATGTTCACTACGATTCTGTTTGCCGCGTTCCTAAGCCTGTTGTGGCAGCACTATCGTACCGGCCGGTCGCCTCTATGGCTCCTTCCAATCCTCATGGTGGCCTGGGTTAACCTGCACTTGGGATTTGTCGCTGGCCTGGCGATCTGCAGTGCGTATGTTTCGCTGGAAGTTCTGGACCTCCCCTTCGCGACAAAGCGCCCGTCCGCGCTCGCTCGCTTGCGGCGAGCATGGCCGTGGCTGGCGCTGACGGGCGCTGCCACCTTCGTCAATCCCTGGGGCGCTTCTCTTTACCTTGCCTTAGTCAGACAACAGCGCGCTCAGAGTCTCCACACCTCATGGATCGTCGAATGGGGGAGCATTCGCCCGTCCTGGGCCAGCCTGCATCAGGCGCTGGATTGGCGCGATCCGCAAAGCTGTTTTTGGTGGCTGATCTTGGTCGTTTTGTTGAGCGCCTGCGTCGCAATCTGGCGGAACCGGTGGGGAGCGGCCGTCTTACTAATCGCCGCCGCGTATCTCACCATTCAGCATGTGCGTCTGCAAGCTTTGTTTGCCTGCATCGCGGTGGTGGTTGGCGGAGCGCTGCTCGATGAACTCAGAAGCGAGGGATTCACCAACGCAGACAAGAATGAACTGCGGGGTGGTTCAAAAGTCTCGCGGCCTGAAGGCCGGCGTACACCGCTGGTGACCGCAGGCATACTCCTCGTGACGATTGCCGTTGCGGGCCTCGCGGTCGCTCGATCCTGGGACCTCATTTCCAATCGCTACTACATGAAATCCACCCAACTGTCTTTATTCGGAACCGGACTCTCGTGGTGGTATCCCGAGCGCGCCGTAGAGTTCCTGCAACGCGAAAAGTTGCCGGGCAACGTCTTCAACGGCTACAGCCTGGGTGGCTACCTGACCTGGCGCCTGTTCCCCACTTACCGCGATTACATCGATGGCCGGGCGATCCCGTTCGGCCCGCAACTGTTCTTTCGCGCTTACGACTTGAGCGTGGAGCCTCCGGACTCACCGGCATGGCAGCAGGAAGCTGCTGCTCGCGATATCAATACCATCATCGTTGCGCTGGCTCGCTATCAAGGGATGACACTATTCCCGCAGCTTCATTCCTTTTGTCGAAGCCAGTCCTGGCGGCCGGTGTACATGGATGAAATCTCCGCAATCTTCGTGCGGCGCAGTCCTCAGACAGCCTTGCTGATCGACCGTTTGCAGATTGATTGCGAAAACATATCCTTCGACCTGCCCACCGACCTCAGCGCGGCGCGGTCCTCCAGAGCGAAAGCGGAACTGTTCAACTCCTGGGCCAATGCTGGCGGAGTCTTATACAGCCTCGAACGCTACCCGGAAGCGCTCGCCTACCTGGACCGCGCGCAATCGATTTTTACCGACAATGCCAACGTTCATCTTCTGCGCGCTCTCGTGCTCGAGCAGACGGGCCGCCCCGCCGAAGCCGAAACAGAATTTCGCACTAGCCTCCGCCTGGAACCGAGCGATGAGAGCTGGTTCGATTTCGGTCTGTTCTACATGACTCAAAAGCGTTATGCGGAAGCCGCTGAGGTTTTCCGCCAATCCGCGGAGTCTTCTCCGCGTCCGCATGAAATGTGGATGATGCTGGGCCAAGCCGATCTGCAACTGTACCAACCACAACCGGCTCTGGCAGCGTTGGACAAGGCCGTTGACTCAAGTCCCTTTGGCGCCGAAGGAGAATCGCTCGCTGCCAGCTTCAATTCGCTGATTGCGACGGGCCGCGCCAAGGCCTGGTACCAGTTGGGAGACTTGACGCAGGCAGTGAGTTTTCAGGAAGAGGCCGTGAGAATAGCGCCGGGTGATTCGAAGCTGTGGCTGGGCCTCGCCGACTTATACGAAGCGCAAGGACGAACTACATTAGCCGGACAGGCCAGGCTCCGCGCCAAGGCCGCCGGCTCTCCGTAGCGGGAACCGCGCAATACGTTCTCGAACCTGTCCAAACAACCAGCAAGAAAGCACAGGGCGCCGCAATCATCCCTGATAGCGGCGCCCTAAGTTTTGCAACTCGTCAAGATTGGAGGTTGATCTCTCCGACTACAACGACCGCAGGAAGTTCACCAGATCCTGCTGGTTTTTCGGGCTCAAGTTATTGAAGTTCGTCACGCTCTGATTCGCTTCGGACGCCGGGTACGAGCCGTTCCCCAAGCTGAAGTGATCTTCAATCGCCGTGACAATATTGCTAGTGCGGCCATCGTGCAGGAAGAAGAGCCGCTGTCCAATGCCCCACAGAGGCGCGGTCCGGAACTCATCGGGACCCGCCTGCCCTTGCGGAAGGCCATCCGCCAGGCCAGGGCCCATGTGGTGCACCAGAATATCGGAATACAGATTGATGATGATGTTACCCAACGCCGGGCGCGAGGTCGCAGGCGTCGTGAACGAGGTGGTATGGCAATAGACGCAACCTGCGTTAGTGAACTGTAGCTTGCCGTTCTTGGTGGAAGTGCTGGCATGTCCGGGCGTCGGAGGCGCCAGCCACTGAATAAAGTGCTCGGCGCGCTCCGCATCGCCGGGGAACATTTCCGTCAGGATGCCCGGAGTGAAATTCGTGACCGTCTCCGGTACGGGATTAAGAACGCAACCCGGGGTCTGGTCGATTTCGTTGGGGAACGTCTCGTTGGTGACGCCCATTTCCACGTTCATTTGGTTGCCCGCCATCAGCAGCGTCGACCGAACCTGAGCCTTCCATCCGAAGCGCTGAATGCTTCCATCATTCCCGCTGTAATTGGGATGTCCGGTAATTCCCAACGACGCCTTCTGGGCCAGGTTCGAATTCATGTTATTGACGATGTCGCGGTTTCGAATCACTTCGATCAGGCCATCGCCATAGGTCGGAGGCACCTGCCGAAGCGCGAGGTTGCCCTGGGCAGCCGCGGTCACGAAATCGGGCTGCGCAATGTTGCAGCCGGCAGCGTCGCTGCGACCCTTGATGGTGAACAACTGGTGCACGTTGCCATCGGGAATGGTCGTCCCCGGCTGGTTAATGAAACGCGCTTCCAGGATCGGTCCCGTCGAAGTGATGAAGGACGGCATGGTGTTGGTCGCGCCGTTGTAGTTGTACACCGAGAACAATGGATTCGTCGGCGGACTGGAGCCTCCCACTGCAGGATAAGCGTGGCAACTGGCGCAGGAATTCTCATTGAATCGCGGCCCGAGTCCACCATCGGTTGGAGAGGTAACAATGACGTCATGCGTGCGGTTGAACTCCGTGGTGATACTGGGCTCAATCTGCTGTTCGTTCGGGCTTAACGTCGACAGGAAACTGCCGGCGGTCGCGGGCAGTGGCCGTGGTCCGGGATCGGTCGCTGTCACCGCCGGGGGCAGACTCGCATTGGTCCGGACAGAAGCGAAAGAAACTGCCTTCGTTGCCTTCGCACCCTTCGGAAAGTGTGCGGTGGCCGCGGTGCACACCACCAGCAACAAGGCCGTTGGCAGGATCACTCGCATCATCTTCCACTGGTTGGATTGAGCCTGCACCTGATTTGTTTTTCCCCGTAATGACATAATCTTCCCCTTCGTCTTGGTCGTGTCCCGAAAGCTCACAGCGAGCGCAGGAAGTTAATCAAATCCTGCTGATTAGTCTGCGACAGCCCGTCGAAATTGTTGATCACCGTATTGGCTTCCGAATCCGGATACGTGCCGTTGCCAAGGCTCCGGTGATCTTCGATCGCCTGCACGATGTCCTGGGTGCGCCCGTCGTGGAGGAAGAAATACCTCTGGCCGATGCCCCACAGCGGAGCGGTGCGGAATTGATCCCCAGTGGCGTTGCCTTGGGAAACGTTATCCGCGAGGCCCGGTCCCATATCGTGAACCAGCAGGTCCGAGAACAGATTGGCCTGCAGGTTGCTCAATGCCGCAATGGTCGACCTCGGCGTTGTAAACGAGTTGGTATGGCACATATTGCAGCCAATGGTGTTGAACTGCACCAGACCGTTGCTCGTGGAAGAATTCGGCGGCACCGGAGTAGGAGGCGCCAGGAAGCGCATGAACAGCGAGAAACGCTCCAGATCGCCCGGGAAGTTTACCGGCAGTTTGGGAGCCTCGCCGGTATCACTGCGATCATCGGGAACGCCCTTGGTCTTATTGGTTCCGGGCGGCACCGGAAACGGCGGCAAGCAACTGGGAATGGACTCGTCATTTTCGCTGGGGAACGCCTCATCGCTCACGCCTTCTTCGACGCTGTACGCTTCCCCCGCGAAATAGAGCAGCGACTTGTTCTGCGCCTTCCAGCCGAAGCGCGTGATGGTGCCGTCATCGTCGCTGTAGTTTGGATGTCCCGAGATCCCAAGGGACTGCTTCAGCGTCGTGTTGGAGTTCATGTTGCTCAGGATGTCGCTTTCCTGAATCAGTTCCATGAGCCCTGTGCCAAACGTAGGAGTCGTCTGACGGAAAATGATGTTGTTGCTCTGTTGTGCGCTGGTGAAGTCCGGCTGGACTTCGGTGGTACAACCCGGGGCGTCCGTACGATTGGAAATCGTGAACATCTGGTGGACGCCACCATCGGGCGAGACGCCGTCCGACTTAAATGGGAAGCGCGCGACAATCACCGGCCCGGTGCTGGTGATGAAATAGGGCATAGTGTTGGTAGCGCCCATCAGCTGGTAGATACCGAAAAGCGGATTGTTCGGCGGACTCGATCCACCGACCGCGGGATAGGCGTGGCAACTGGAACAGGAATTGGAATTGAATCGTGGTCCCAATCCGACCGTCTTCACCAGCGGTCCACCGGCTACAAAGTTGACCTCCGTGAAGATCTGGGTCAGCCGGTGGGTGATCGCGTTCTGGTTGGCGTTTAGAGTCGAATAGAAATTGCCCGAGTCGGCGGGAAGCGGGCGCGGACCCGGGTCCGTGGCCAGTGCCGAACCGTGAACTACTGTCGGCCGCGACATCAACACGGCTGCGGACGCAACCAGCAGAAGCGCCAGCGCGAGGTAGTAAGGGACGCGTCGACGGGAATTGACTCCCGAGTGGTCTTGGCTAGGAGAATCATCGAATCTGGGCATAGATTTCCAACCTGTTCTGGCCGAGTGCTGTTTCTTTTGAGCCGCCTCTCGGCGGCAATATTACGAGGGAGATGTTGGGGGGGGGTGGAGCTTCCCGCTAGGCTCTAGCATTTCAACTGAGCGTTACGGTAGTACAGAGCAAAAACAGTGTCAATGAGAGGATTGTCTCCGTGAAGAATCTTGCACACCCTCCCCGGCGCGCGGGGCAGAAGAGTTAATCACTTAGTAACCTGCAAGTCCAGGGTAACCCTTTGAATAATGGCCCTAAAGTGCCATTTACCGGCTCAGCGTGCCCTAATACCTTGTCTTCAGAAGCTTTCGCCCCGGAAACGGGACGAATCAACTGGGGTTAGAGACTCTCGGCTCGTGACTTAGGTTTTGCATCCGCTCCCCCCTCAACATCGGAATCAAACCGTCGTCTTACAGAAATAGAAGACGCTGGGAGACGAAGGACTCCTAAACGTTTTTTTTCTGATTGCGGGCTCTTCTATCATGGCTCAATTGACCAGCTTTCCCCAGCAAGACCGTATCCGCGTCCTCGCCGCCGACAACACGTCGATGAACACCCAGTTGCTGGTGGAGACGCTGGGGCGCGACGGGCAATTCAATGTGGCAAGTGCGGCGTCCAAGGAGGCCGAGATCCTGGCCGTGCTCAAACGGGAGCGCTCGCAAATCGCCTTGATCAGCGCGCGGCAGGGCGCTGACAGCCGCGGCGGATTTGGCTTGAGCCGCGAGATTTGTTCCACATCCCCAGGCACTCGGATCATTATGCTTTTGGACTCGTCCGAGCGAACGCCGGTAGTCGAAGCGTTCCGCGCCGGCGCACGGGGTGTTTTCTGCCGTACCGAGTCTCTCAAGTTACTCGCCAAGTCGATTCGTTGCGTTCATGAGGGCCAGATCTGGGCGAACAGCAATGAACTGCAATTCCTTTTGGAATCCCTGGCGGAGCCGGTTCCCATGAAATTCCTGAGCGCCTGTGGGGATGCCTTGCTGTCGGCGCGGGAAATTGACGTGGTGCGGTGCGTGGCCGAGGGGCTCAGTAACCGGGAAATCGCACAGCGGCTGACCCTCCGGGAGCACACCGTCAAGAACTATCTCTTCCGAATCTTCGACAAGCTGGGCGTCTCCAGTCGAGTTGAGGTTGTCCTCTACGCCTTGGGCAACCAGGGTGCTGCGGACAAGCCTGACGCTGTGGCCGGCTCGAAGAAGGACATCACTCCGGCGCCGCTCCCTCCCCGGATGGATTCCCCCGTGCGGGCAATCAGACGCTAGGGAGGTTACCCTCCTCACGCAGTTAGCCTCTCCGCTTCGGAGCCAGGCACCCCACCGCATGTACTCCTGGCCACCCCCGGGGCAATGGCCCTTGGGTATCTGTGCGCATCCGCCGCACATGTCTACTGTTACCTCCAGGACGTTCTGAATCTGGAGCGTCCTCTTGAACACCCCCAATTCGAGAGGTAACTCAGATGACGACCGACGCACTTCCTCCGGCTCGGAACCGCCAACAGGTCAACGTTCTTGCATCCATTGGCCTCGCCGTTCTATTGCTATGCCTCCCTTGGCTGACCGCCTGTTCGCTGTTGAATTCAGCCGGCCCTTCTGGGACAACTGCGAACCCGCAGCTTTCCGGAAACCTGTCTCCGGCGGACGTGGGAGTCCCTTACAACGGAACGATCAGTGTGAGCGGCGGGAAAGCCCCTTACGTCTTCAGCCTCTCGTCCGGATCGTTGCCCTCGGGCCTTGCTCTCAGCCAAGGTACCGGAACGATCTCCGGGACTCCTGGAAGAGCGGGAGTCTCAAGTTTTGCGGTGCAAGCGACGGATTCGACCGGTCTGGTGGGCGCGCAGTCGTTCCAGATCACGGTCTCGACTTCCGGCGCCGTAGCTGTGACGGTCACCCCCGCAATCGCCACGGTTACATCTTCCGGGACGATTCAATTCACCGCCCTGGTGACCAACACATCAAACGTAGCAGTCACGTGGTCGGCTTCGCGGGGCACCATCACCAGCCGCGGTCTCTACCAGGCACCCACGGTCACCGCCAATACAGGCGCCACGGTAACCGCGACGAGCACCGCAGATTCGACCAAGTCTGGAAAAGCTTCCCTCACGATCACGCCGGTTCTGGCATCTAAGCTCGCCGTCACCACCACCTCGTTGTCAGGCGACACGGTCGGAACGGCATACTCTGCCACGCTGAAGGCCTCCGGAGGAACGACTCCGTACAGTTGGACTGTCGCGTCCGGAACGCTCCCTGCTGGGCTTAGCCTCCAGAGCAGCGGCTTGCTCTCTGGAACCACGACTCAGACTGGACAATTCAGCTTCACCGCCCAGGTGGCCGATTCCTCTTCCACGAAACAAACGGCGACACGGTCTTTAACCTTGGCCGTCAGCGGCTCAATCGTAAACGGAAACACAGCACCCGCTACTCTGTTCGGATTCACCTCGACGAATACATCGACGCGAGACTATCCCACGGTGAACTACGGAATGCAGCGCTTCTGGGATTCACCGCCCCTGCAATGGCCATCCATTAATACCGCGTCCGGGGTGTTTGATTTCTCGAACCTGGACTCGACTCTGGCTACGGCCTACTCGAGCGGCGTGATGGAAGGCATGTACACCCTTGCCCGCACTCCGCCGTGGGCCACTTCTAATCCGGCGGATACCTCCTGCCATTACTCGACTGCGGTCTCCGGCGGAGGCGCTGGCCAGTGCGATGCCCCTATCGATCTGAACAGCGATGGCAGCGGAACCAATGCCATCTGGAAGGCGTGGATTACGGCGATTGCGAGCCATGCCAATAACCCGACGTACCTGCAGACCCACGCTCATATCAAATACTGGGAAATCTGGAACGAACCGGATGCCACTTTCTATTGGTCGGCCAGTTTCGCCCAACTTGCCCGTATGACGGAGGACGCGAAGTGCATCATCACCGGCCGCGGCGTGATCCATGAGAGTGGCAACGGAAGCGCCACTTCCTGCACCGCAACCGCGATCGATCCCACTGCCCAGATCGTCATGGCGTCCGGGCACGCGAGTAGTCCAGCCACTTTGGCGTACGCACAGAACCAACTGTATTGCAACGCCTCCCCCACCGGATACCAGTTGCCCTGTCCGAATCCGGCGAATGCGATCGCGTCGGCCGTGGACATCATCAACTTCCACATGAAACCGGGGAACACCACCGGAAACAAATGCCCGGCGCCGACTCCTTGCACACCCGAGACCGCCATGCAGACGTACGTCTCCAACGTTCACGGCATCCTGCAGCCCGCGGAACTCGCGAAGCCCCTGTGGAATGGAGAAGCGTCCTACGCCGAAACCGGCTTTACCGGCGCCTACACCGATGCCGACATGGCCGCTTCCTTCATGCCGCGCTTTTATCTGACGAGCTGGTCGCTCGGCATATCCGGAATCGCGTGGTATGACTGGACCTACATGACAACCCAACCTGCCGCGGTGCAGACCGCCTACCAGCAGACGTACAACTGGCTCGCGGGTTCCACTCTCACCACTCCGTGCGCGGCCAGCGGAACCGTGTGGTCATGCACCATCAACAAGTCTGGAACGCAGTACTTGATCATGTGGGACACGTCCCAAAGCTGTGCCAATGGCTCCTGCACTACGGCGAACCAGACGGTCGCCTCTCAATGGTCGCAGTATCAGGACATGACCACCGCGAACGCTCCAGTTGCGGTTTCTGGACGTATCGTTCCGTTAGGGATCAAGCCGGTTGTGCTTCATTAGGGAACTGAGTAGTCACCGCGGGTGCCCCGTCCTTGTCTCTCCGTTTTCTGGAGAGACAGGGCGGGGATTTTGATCTGGGCCAACAGGGCGAGGTGTGCACACTTCATTCGCCTTCAGGAAAGCATCCTCCACGATGAAGGCTCTTAACTGGCCAGTTCCCGACATGGCGCCGTTTTCGGGCTGGCGCCGCCGAGGTCCGCAATCGACATGCACGGTTGTTACTGGTGATTGGGGACGCAGTTTGCCAGCATCTCGGATATTGTGTCGTTGAAAGCATTGGGATCGGTCCAGACAACTTCTCCCCTGCAAACTCCGGAATAACAATTGACGTCGGGCGGATAGTTTTTGGGAACGACTTGGTCGATCAGGAATTTTCCCTGGCCGGAGCTTTCGTTGACGGGAGGCGTGGCGCATGTGAACCAACTCATCGAGGTTTTGGGATAAGAAAAGTTAGCACCCTCGGTCACAATAGAGTCTGCGGTCCAACGGCTGATGTCGCTCTGGCTCGGATTCGGAGACTCGCATGTAGTCGTTTTCTCCCAGGTATTGAATTGTTGTGCCGCCCTCGTGGTATAGATGTAGGGCGCGTTGGTAACGAGCGGACATAGGTTGAGAAGGGGACCGTGATACAGAGCGCCGTCACAGCCATAGTCCATCCGCGACAGCCCAGGTCCCGCAGCGATCACCACGTAGTCAAAGTAATCCCCTAAGCCGAAATCAGCGAGAGAGTAGGCCAGCGCGGCCCCACCGCCGCTGGATCCTTGACCGCAAAAGCCTGCGCTGCGACTGCTCAAGTGCACGGTGGTGAATACGTATTGAAAGAGAGTGGAAGGCCGGCAGGCGGCACTTTTCACGCCGATGCCGCCCGCACTCGCCCAGTCGGAGGCCCATGCAATCTGGACCAAATTGAAGCCGTCGCTGACGTAGGGTGCCGGAAAACCGTCGTTCAGGAACTGGTTGCCGGAGCCGCCTGCATGAAGAATGATCGTCCCCTTGGGCGTGCCCGTGGGTTGAGCTACGCCTACGGTAGCGCGGATGTCAGGCAGTCCCGGACACGAGACCGTGACGGTCGTGCAAACCTCCCCAGTAGTTGCCCCGACTGGACACGTGACCGATCCAACCAGCGACGCGGTGCCCGTGGGCAGCGTAAGCGCACTGACCGTTAAGGAAGCCGTTCCATTGATCGAACCCACTGTAGCCGCAATCGTCGATGTGCCCGCCGCGACGGTGGTGACCAATCCCGTATTGCTAATGGTCGCAATGCTGACCGCAGATGAACTCCAGGCCGCCGATGCGGTCAGGTCCCGAGTGCTGCCATCGCCATACGTCCCTGTGGCTGTCATTTGCTGCGATGCCAGAGTTGTGAGGGACGGGTTCGCGGGAGTGACCGCGACCGACACCAGCGCGGCGGACGTGACGGTCAACGAAGACGAACTGCTAACGCCGAGCGATGTACCGGTGATCGTGCTCGTCCCCAGCGCCAGGCCGGTAGCGAGACCGGTGGTGTTGATCGTCGCCACTCCTGGAACCGAACTCGTCCACGCAGTCTGCGACGTCACATCCATCACGCTGCCGTCGCTGTATGTCCCCGTGGCAGTAAACGGCTGCGTGCCGCTTACGAAGAGAACATTCCCATTTTCCTTCCTTCTGTGCGTGATTCAGAATTCGGCTTTATTCATTGGCTTCACGCTTCGCAAAAAGACCAGAAAAATG
>JADGNP010000414.1 GCA_017883425.1 Candidatus Sulfotelmatobacter sp.
GCCCATCGCGATGTCGCCGCACAATCCGCAGATCATCTTGTGTAAACGCGTCTGGTCGAGCGCGATACAAAGCCAGTACCGCAACGACGTCAGAATCGCCTTGCAACGGCACCGCGAGCGCCGATCGCAGACTGCTGACCTGAGACGGATCATTGAGGTATCCAGGTTCGACAGACGGGTTGCCGTTCACAATCGGCTTATTGTTATGGGCAACCCACCCGGAAAGGCCCTCCCCAAGAGGAATTCTCAGGGAGGAAAATAATCTGAAATTGTCGCCACTCACGTACTCCGCGGTCAACTCTTTGCCATACCGTACGTAGACTGCCATTGCGTCATAGCTGACTAAACGTTTGAGGCGAACGGAAAACATAGAGAGAGTGTCGTCAAGACGCAGGGACGTTCCTAAGTCGTGGCTCAATTCAAACAAGATTTGGGCTTCTTGCCGAGCCGCCGCAATGCTTGAAAGGTAATCATTGTTATGCTCATCATCCTGTTGCGTAGCGCGTTCCTCATGTTGTTCAAAACCTGCCGCGGGCGCCAAGCCCCTCTCAACCTTTACGTCCACGGACAGCCGTGCCGGCCGCTCCTCATCTTTTTCATGCGCAAGCTTTTCCAGCTCCACATATCTCTCTTGCAAGATCTTGACAACCTGCGGATCGAAGCTACTTCCCGATTCGGCTGCGACTTGTGCCATTGCTTGATCCAGGGGAAGAGCCGGTCGATACTGCCGATGGGAAGCCAGGGCGTCCAGGCAATCGACTGCCGACAGGATACGGGCACCAATCGGTATTTCTTCTCCTTTAAGGCCATGCGGATAACCAGATCCGTCCCATTTTTCGTGATGGGAATGGACGATCGGCACGACAGGATAGGGGAATCGCACTTGTTCAAGAATCTCCGCCCCAATAATTGGGTGGATTTTCATCCTGTCGAATTCCGCAGGGGTCAGTTTTCCAGGTTTTGAAATGATGTGCTCGGGAACCGCTAGCTTACCGATGTCGTGAAGGAGAGATGCTGCCCGCAGCGCTTCTATTTCTTCGTCGGTTAGGCGGAGTTCTTTCGCCACTTCCATGGCATACACGCGAACTCGTTGCAAGTGTTCGTGGGTGGTATGGTCCTTGGCTTCAATTGCGAGGGCAAGCGCTTCAATTGTGCGCAGGTGCAGGTGAGACATCTCCTCGGCATGAACTTTTCCATCTTCCAGCTTACCCACATATAGCCGATACGATCGATAGACAACGTAAATCGCCGGCAGAGTAAGCAGAGAGGTCTGCCATCCAATTTCTCGATTGAGATAACTGATAAAGCCTGCAATAGCCGCACCGATCAAGTAATAGGGAAACGACCAGAGGTAGCTGTCGATCCACACTCGCCGAATAGATTTTCTGTCGCTTAGAGAAATAACGGTGGCCATCGCACACGTATTGAATAGAAAGTAGACAATGGCGGCGCAAGCGAGGGCTAACGGCCGCTGTTCTCGAAGGACATGCACACCAAGCGATTTGAAGGTGCAATACGCAGCCGTTGTCGCAACTGTTAACTGAGAAAAATTGAATATTACTTGAATTGGCTTCAGGCGTTTGGATGAGTGCCAGTAAGATTGCACGAAGACGGCTGCCACACCGAGCACCACCGTCTCGGCGTAGGTCATTTCCAAAATACCTAAAAAGAGAAAAATAAAGTTGACCGATAACGTTCCATCGACCCCGGGTAGCGTCACTTTTAGTGCAGAAGCCAACACGACGACTGCCAAATAGCAAAGAAACTCACCGGACGCATTGACCCTAGGATGGGCAATTGCTGCCACAAAGCATCCCAGGGCCGCCATAGCGTTCAAGGAGACGAATGCTGTTGTACTGTCAACTCGGGCCATCCCTTCGATTGTCGGCCGAATTGGGAGAAATGTGGGTTCGGTGTCGTACATTTGACATTACGAAAGTGTGAGTGAGCCTTCGGGGCGCCTGCTGCTAAGCCATTCTGGTTGAGGCTGGATCCATCTTCAGGCTGATCGGCTCGACCGAGTCGGAGGCCTAGACTCCACGAGCGTCGCCAAGACGGGGACAAATTGGCGCAGCCCAGGGCAACGGGCCAATCTGTCTCCACCCCTCACAGGTACCGCGAAACCGATCTCTCGTAGTGTCAACAGCTTAACTTGCATCCCCCGATGGCTGGGGACGTGCTTCTACTATCCGCGAGTGAAGAAGTATTCATGGAGTGTCTATGAAAAAGTTCGTGGTAGCGATAGCGCTAACCTTGGTTGCGGCGGTTTCGGGATTCGCGCAAAAGTCCAAACTTTCGCCCGAACTGGCCAGCCGGCATGACAAATCGATGGTGGAAGTCATTATCCGGTACAAGTTCGCGCCCTCGGCTCGACATCGCAGCCGGATCGCCTCCCGAAATGGAACGGTCCGGACAGACTTTTCCTTCATTAAGTCGTTGCATGCCTCGGTGCCGGCATCTCGACTTGCCGCATTAGCGGCGGAGAAGGACGTCGAATACATATCGCCCAATCGCAAGGTAGGCTCATCGCTTTACAACACCGCCGGGGCTGTGAATGCCCAGGCGGCCTGGAATTTAGGGTTGGATGGAACTGGGGTGGTCGTTGCAATAATCGACAGCGGTATCCACACGGTCCAGGACCTGAGCCCCGTGCCTGGCTCTGCGCAGAAAGGACCCTCGATTGTCTCCAGTTACGATACCATCGGCGGAGGTACAGACGACCATTACGGTCACGGCACGCACGTCGCCGGTATCATTGCCGGAAATGGCCAAGCTTCTAGCTGCAAAAAGTGTGATGTGCCGCTGCGCGGCCTTGCACCCGGTGTGCGAATTGTCAACTTTCACGCCCTCGATCAGAATGGCCAAGGAACGGACGCGTCAGTTATCGCCGCAATCCTTAAGGCGATTCAGCTCAAGACGACCTATAACATCCAAGTTTTGAATCTTTCCCTCGGCCGCCCAGTCTATGAAAGCTATATTCAAGATCCTCTCTGCCAGGCTGTGGAGGCGGCATGGCAAGCGGGAATCGTTGTGGTCGTTGCGGCTGGGAATGACGGACGCGATAATACTGCGGGGACCAATGGCTATGGAACCATTACCGCACCGGGGAACGACCCCTATGTCATTACTGTAGGTGCCATGAACACAACGGGTACTCCAGATCGTGGCGACGACATAATGACAACTTACAGCTCAAAAGGGCCAACTCCAATCGACCACATTGCGAAGCCTGATCTGGTTGCTCCTGGCAATCAAGTCGTGTCGTTGATGGCCTCTCGCGGCGCTACGCTTGTGAAGGCTTATCCCGGCAATATACCCCCTGTTAGTTATTACCAGAACGGAAACTCAAACCAATTGTCCAACGCTTATTTCACGTTGAGCGGAACGAGTATGGCGACTCCGGTAGTGAGTGCCGCCGCGGCTTTACTGCTCCAACAAAACCCGAGCTTAACTCCCGACCAAGTCAAGGCACGTCTGATGATGACTGCCTACAAAGTTTTCCCGCAGACTTCCACCATCGTGAGCAATGGTCAAACTTTCGTGGTTCAGTACGACGTGTTTACGGTGGGAGCCGGGTATCTGGACATCCAGGCAGCCTTGGCGGACACCAACCTGGCGAGCCTCTCCGCGCAATCGCCGAGCGTCGCTTACGATGCAGTTACGGGATCGGTTTACTTCGTAAACAATTCGTCAGCCCTTTGGGGCAGTTCGGCGATGTGGGGCAGCTCGGCCGTATGGGGCTCCAATGCTTTTGTAAGTACGCAGTCCGCCATGTGGGGCAGTTCGGCCCTCTGGGGCAGTTCAGCTATGTGGGGGAGCAGTACAACTGATGGTTTTAGTGCTTTATGGGGCAGTTCGGCCCTCTGGGGCAGTTCGGCTCTCTGGGGCAGCAGTACGTCGACTACCGATGCCATGGATATCGGAATCAACGGGGATCACTGATCCCACGTCTCACATTCTGCAGCGATCAATCGTAGGGACAACGTTGAGCAAAGGAGACTAAGACCTTGTCTAATTCTTATCCACGGTGCGATTTCCCGAACCGCGGTCTTTTACTGGAGCGCCTCCAGGAGTTGTCGGTCACGATGCTAAGAGCTGCCACTACCGCAATGGCGGTTCGTAGCCCACAAACGGGGCTCTCGTTAGCGGATTTAGCCGGCGGTTGCATGGCATTCAGCGGCACTGATGTGCCCTTGAGCCGTGCGGTCGGCGTAGGAACGGCAGGCTCCGTTGCCGAAGACCAAGTTAAGACCGTGGAATCGTTCTATAAGTCCCGAAACTCGGCGGTGCGGGTAGTAATCTCGGAGCGCACTGATCCTCGGCTTTCAGCAATGCTAAATAAGAGAGGATACGAATCAGGCGATTTCATGCAAAATTGGTGGCTTCCGCTTGAACGCAAAGCAGGCATCACCGCATCCGAGGACATCGAAATTGTTCCTGCTGTCCTGAACCAGGCCGATTTATGGGTAAGAACCGTGGCCGCTGGATTCGAAGAGGAAGATTCGCGGGTCGACGAGGCGAGGATTCCACGGCGGGCACTCGATACCTTCTACTGTTTAGGATTCGCTGACGGAGCCCAGCCTTTTTTCGCCAAGCATAAGGGCGTAATTGCCGGCGGAGGTGTTCTGCACGTTACCGGCGAAACGGCTTCCATTCGAACCACGAGTTGCCGTATAGAACATCGTAATAAAGGCGTTCAGCGTGCCTTGCTGGCCTTCCGACTGAATGCAGCAGCGAGGGCTGGTTGCCGCTTCGTATTCTCGAGCACTGATAAACCAGGGCCATCATCGCGGAACTTGCAGAGATTTGGGTTTGATACCCTCTCCACCAGTTTCACGATGTCCTTACCGCATTGATTGTCCTGCGCTGAAATGGAGGATGCCCGTTAATTCGTAGAAAGTAGCGACTCTCAACCGCGGTCATAATGATCGCGGTGGTTTTTTCTGCCAAGGAAAAAGGAGAGAGTCTCTATGAAGAGACGATACCAGATCGACCAGCAACGGGCGGTGCAAGAATTCCGACAACTGGCCCACGAAGAAAACCCTAGCCTACAGACCTACAGATGATTTTTCCCATGACCGAGGTCGTCGGCCTGCTGCAAGAAGGAGTCGGGCACCTGAT
>JADGNP010000415.1 GCA_017883425.1 Candidatus Sulfotelmatobacter sp.
GGTCGACCAGTTCAACCAGAGCCGCGCCTTTGTGCTGGAACTGATGGTGGTCATCATTCTGGTAATCGAACTGGTCTACTTCTTCCGCGGCAAACCCATCTAAAGTCTCGCCGACATCATTGTCATTCCGAGCGCAATAACTTTGTCATTCCGAGCGCAGCGAGGAATCTGCTTTTGCTTGTGTGGGGACAGCCGCCCTCGGCTGTCCCCACATACTCCTTTGCTGCGTGATGCGCTGGCCCTCAGCGGCTGAAGCCGGACATCTCTTTCGGGCCTCGTGCGGTACGACTGGAAGTCGTACCCTTCCCGGTCGTGATGGCAGGTAAAGTCTTTCGTTCGCGGGTCGTGATCAAAACGAGTGAATTCGTGGCGGTTTCGGTTTTGCATTTGCAGAATCGATGACGGCGCGGTTTGTGTTCAGTGCGGGCGAGTTTTCCGAAGAGGAACGATTCGAACATAAACCGACCGGGAAGGGTGCGACTTCGAGTCGCACCGCATTAGGCTGGCTTAGAGGTTTCGGCTTTAGCTGAGGGCCAGCGCTGTGAAACCTCCGCGATTGATGTCGCCTTCCGGAAGTTATTTCGTAACCTTTTCGACCTTTCAACGCAGAAGATTCATCATCGTGGAATCGGCTGAAGCCGCGATTCGGTGCGGGCGCTTAAGCGGTACGACTGGAAGTCGTGCCCTTCCCGGTCTCCGCGTGTCAAGGCGAATCCCAAGATGGGGTTCTCGTTCTCCCTGGGACTATAATTGGCGCTCCCATGCCCTTGGCCGCTGGCACAAGACTCAGTCAGTATGAGATTCTCTCGCCCCTTGGAGCGGGCAGCATGGGCGAGGTGTATCGCGCGCGCGATTCCCGGCTGGACCGCGACGTCGCCATCAAGGTTCTACCCGAGTTGGTCTCGTCGGCACCAGAGCGGCTGCAGCGCTTCGAGGTGGAGGCGAAAGCGGCGGCGGCGCTGAATCATCCCAACATTCTTGCGGTGTACCAGATGGGAACCTACGCGGGCGTTCCCTATCTTGTGTCCGAACTGCTGGAAGGCATGACGCTGGCCGAGTGTGTAAGGCGCGGACCGCTGCCGTTGCGCAAGGCGATTGACTACGGAGTGCAGATTGCGCGCGGCCTGGCCGCGGCCCACGAGAAAGGGATCGTCCACCGCGATCTCAAGCCGGACAACTTGTTCGTCACCAAAGAGGGACGCGTCAAGATTCTCGATTTCGGCCTGGCCAAGCTGGTGCAACCGAAAGATTCGGTAATGAACAGCGCGCCCACGATCACGATGCCGGGTGTGGCCATGGGAACCATCGGCTACATGTCTCCCGAACAGGTGCGGGGATTGGCGACCGACCATCGCACTGACATCTTCGCCTTTGGCGCGATCCTCTACGAGATGGTGATGGGGAAGCGGACGTTTGACAAACCCACGTCGGCAGACACGATGAGCGCGATTTTGAACGAAGAGCCTGCGCCCATATCGGAGCTTGCGCCGGAGACCCCGGTGGCGTTGCAGAGAGTGGTGCTGCGTTGCCTGGAGAAGAACGCGGAGCAACGGTTTCAGTCGGCGTCCGATCTGGCGTTCGCACTGGAAGCGCTGTCGGATTCGGCGATCGCCGCGCCGACCGGCGCGCATGCGATCAAGAAAGACGGAGCAAAAAAAGAAGAGCCCAAGCGCCCACGAACTGCATTCGCCTGGGCAGTGTTGGTGATGGTTGTCGCCGCGGTGGTGCTGGCTTATTTTTGGATGCGGCCCGCGCCCGTTCCCAAGGTCGCAAATTACGTTCAGCTCACGCATGACGGCCAGCCGAAGTCGCTGATCGGAACCGACGGCTCGCGGCTCTACCTCGGATTAGGCGTAGGAAGTTCGGGAAGCTTCGCTTCCCACGGCGTCGCGGAAATGTCGACTTCGGGTGGGGAGCCGAGAAGGATTTCGATGATGCCTTCTCCTGACATGGTTCCCGTCGATTTGTCGCTGGATGGATCGGAACTTCTCGTAGTGGATGGGCGAGGAGCGCCTCCCAGGGGCCCGATGTGGAGTCTCCCAATTCTGGGAGGTTCCCCGCGCAGACTCGGAGATGTCGCAGGAGAAAGCGCCGCCTGGTCGCCCGATGGCAAGATGCTGGCATACAGCAACCTGAGCGACTTGTTCGTGGCGAAGGCAGACGGGACGGAATCGCGTAAGCTGCTTACCGTGAAGGGGGACATCAAGAATGTCATATGGTCGCCCGACAACAGCCACTTGCGATTCGACAGCTCGGAAAGCGTCGGAACCATAGGCCAGCAGATCGCATGGGAAGTGTCCGTGGCGGGGACGGACTTGCATCGCTTGCTGGCCGGCTGGCACGATCCGCCAGACGAGTGTTGCGGCAAGTGGACGGCCGATGGGAAGTATTTCGTTTTTCAATCGAAAAGTCAGATCTGGGCTCTTCCGCGGACAGGCGGCTTTCTCCACTCCGAACCTAAGCCCATTGCGTTGACTTCCAGCCCGTTGTCGTTGTCCGCTCCGCTTCCCAGCAAGGATGGCAAGAAGCTGTTCATGATCGGCCAGACGTACCGCGGCGAGTTGATGCGCTACGACTCGAAGTCCGGCCAGTTCTCATCCTTTCTCGCTGGCATTTCAGCGGAATTCGTCGCCTTCTCGAAGGATGGCCAGTGGGTAACCTACGTTTCCTATCGCGAGGGCACCCTATGGCGAAGCAGGTCGGACGGGAGCGAGCGCCTGCAACTGACCTACCCGCCCATGTATCCCGTGCTGCCTCGCTGGTCTCCCGATGGCAAGAAAATCATCTTCTTCGAGTTCGCGTTGAGTGCGGACAAGCCAGCGAGAATCTACGAGGTTTCCGCCGAGGGCGGAAGTCCCCGGCAACTGATGCCCGACGATCCGCGTCAACAACTGGACCCGAACTGGTCGCCAGACGGGAGCAAGATCGTCTTCAGTAATGAATCGAATGATCCTTCCTCGGCGATCCACGTGCTGGACGTGGCCAGCCGCCAAGTCTCCAACCTGCCCGATTCGCAAGGGCTCTACTCGCCCCGATGGTCCCCGGACGGCCGCTACATTTCTGCGTTCTCGGCGGACTCGATGAGGCTTCTGCTGTTTGATTTCCAGACTCAGAAATGGACTGAGCTGGCCAATGGGTCCTTGAGCTGGCTGAATTGGTCGCATGACGGACAGTACGTTTACGTTTTGGATTATCGAGGCAAGGCTGCGGTCGTCAGGATTCGAATCAGCGACCATAAGACAGAACAAGTGGTGGACCTGAAGAGTTTTGCGACCACTGGCCGGTACGGCGGTTGCCTGGCCCTGGCGCCCGACGATGCACCCCTGCTGCTCCGCGACACGGGGACCCAGGATGTCTACTCGGTCGACTGGGAAACGCCGTAAACGGCGGAGTGGCCTGTGCCGTACACAGGCGATTCGCTCAGCCAAAGGTTTTTTGGAGAACTCCCAACTTAGGTGCCGAATCGTTCCGCAGCGCGAGCCTTTGCTTTGGCGGCCTCTTCTTCACGATTCTTGGGTGGCGCGGTAGTTTCAAGGGAGCGCAGAAGGCGAGTCGAGATGGAGGCCACTTCGTCGACTGCGGCGAGGAACGAGGCTTCGTTGGCCTTGGACGGTTTGTTGAATCCGGTGATCTTTCGGACGAATTGGAGAGAGGCGGCGCGAACCTCTTCGTCGGTCACGGGCGGATCGAAGTTGAAGAGGGTTTTGATATTCCTGCACATGGAGTAGTACCTCGCGTATCGACTCCCACGAGCGGGGCGTTCTGTCTTCTATTCTCTCGCAGAAGGACAGGTCCGTGGAATCCCGCCGTTGCAAAAAGACGCAAGATCGGCGAATCGGCGGGGAGGGGTCGACCAGGCGTGGAATCGCCATGCTATAATTCTTTATTCTCAGTCGCTTAGAGCACGGAGGACTGTATCGATAAGCGTTTTATCCGCACGAACGACCGTATCCGGGCGCGCGAAATCCGCGTGATTGACGACGACGGGCAGCAGCTTGGCATCATGCCGCCTTTCGAAGCGATCAAGAAAGCCCGTGAGCTGAATCTGGATCTGGTTGAGATTTCGCCTACCGCGCAGCCTCCCGTGTGCCGCATCATGGACTACGGGAAGTATCTCTACCAGCAGGAAAAGAAAGAGCGCGAAGCCAAGAAGCACCAGAAAACGATCACCGTAAAAGAGGTCAAGTTCCGCATCAATGTGGATGACCACGATTACGAGACCAAGAAGAATCACGTGCTGCGGTTTCTGGATGACGGCGACAAGGTCAAGGCGACCATTTTCTTCCGCGGACGCGAGATGACGCGCACCGGGCTCGGCCGCCAGATTCTGGAGCGGCTGATTAAAGACGTGGAACCGCACAGCATCGTGGAGTTCCGTCCCCGGCAAGAGGGGAACACGCTGCACGCGATTCTGGCGCCGAAGAAGACAGAGAAGGAACGAGAGAAAGAGAAACACAAGGCTGCGGCACAGAGTGCGCCCAGCCCGAGCGCTCCTCCGGCGCAGGTCGCCAAGCCCGCGTCGTAACACGAAGAAGCAGGTTCCCTTCGACTTCGCTCAGGGCAGGCTCTCGCTGCGCTCGGAATGACAAGAGTTAACGAGGGGAATGACAAGTCTCGCCTGAGTGGTCATCTGACATCCTGCGAGAACGAACCGAAACTGACAGCTGAAAGCTGACGGCTGTTTTTGAGGACTTTATGCCGAAATTGAAAACGCACAAAGGCGCTGCCAAGCGCTTCAAGGTAACCGGGACGGGGAAGGTGAAGCGGGGGCGGTCACACCTGCGGCACATCCTGACGTCGAAGAGCAAGAAACGCAAACGGAATCTGGGATCACCGGCGCTGGTGAGCGACGGCGATAAGCGCAAAGTGAGGCGCATGATTCCGTATCAGTAAGAATTTCAACTTGTGCTTTGCGTCCGCCAAAAAGCTTGAACCACAGAGGACACAGAGTTCACAGGGGAAATGCGGGCTTGCAGCCTGCGTGGGGCCAGTCAATCGGCTCCGGGGCGTGTGAAGAGGCCAGAGATCGCCGCCATGGCGAATCGTCCTTGCCTCCAGCCGCCGGTACGTGGAACTAAAAAAGGAGAACACCATGCCTCGTGTAAAA
>JADGNP010000416.1 GCA_017883425.1 Candidatus Sulfotelmatobacter sp.
ATCCGCGCATAGGGCGTTTTACGGCCAAGTGGGGCAAAACAAAGATCGGCGGATGCTAGCCGACTCCCAAGGAACATCACCCGTTCTGTAGGGGGATGATTTGAAACCCGAGTTGAGCGGCTTGTCGGCGGAGCCGAAGTTGCGCGCGTCTTAGAGCCTCCTCATCGCAGCGGTGAAAGACGGTTCGTCGTAGGCTTCTTTCGTGCTGAGCAGGTGATACACAATGCGTGCGAGTTTGTGAGCCGTGGCCGTAATTGCTTGGGGTTTGCCGAGCTTGCGAGTGATGCGCCGAAAGAACTCGCCGAGATAGTTCTTGGCGTGATGCAGCGAGTTCGCGGCCATGCGCAGCGCGGTGGCAACGCGACTCCTGACGCGGCGACTCTTGGTATAGAGCACCTTGCCACCACTGATCTTGTTCTCCCCACAGAGTCCCAACCAAGGGGCAAAGGCGGAAGCATTTCGATCTGATCGACTGCGACAACGACCCTTTCTTAGATTAATGTCGGAGCGTGGCTAGATCCGCCCCAGCAAAAACATCGCGGGACGATACCATAACTTCAGATGACAGAATCGGGAAGCATTGCGGTGTTGGCCGAGAAGCCTTCGGTGGCGCGCGATATCGCGCGCGTCCTGGGGGCGTCGCAGCAGGGCAAAGGGTATCTTCACGGCAACGGCTACATCGTCACCTGGGCCATCGGGCACCTCGCGGCGCTGGCGCAGCCGCACGAGATCAACCCCGACTGGCGCCACTGGCGGCGCAATCTGCTGCCCATGCTGCCGGTGGAATGGCGGTTAGTAGTCTACGAGAAAACCAAGGACCAGTTCGACGTAGTGCAGAAGATTCTCAATTCACCCAAGGTCTCGCAAGTGGTATGCGCCACCGACGCTGGCCGAGAGGGCGAGCTGATTTTCCGCTACATCTACGAAGCCGCGCACTGCGCCAAGCCGTTCCGCCGTTTGTGGATCTCTTCGCTCACGCCGGACGCTATCCGCAGAGGCTTCGAACAGCTTCGGCCCGGCCAGGAATACGATCCGCTGGCCGACGCCGCCCGCGGCCGCAGCCGGGCGGATTGGCTGGTCGGGATGAACCTGTCCCGTGCGTATTCGCTGGCATACGGCGAGAAGGATTTCTCGGTGGGCCGCGTGCAGACGCCGACCCTGGCAATGCTGGTGGAGCGCGAACTAGCCATCAGGAAGTTCGTGTCCGAGGATTACATCGAAGTGCTGGCCACATTCCACCCGGGGGACGCGCCCAAGGGGAGCACCTACCAGGGCACGTGGTTTCGCGAACGGCCGCTCCAAAGCGATCAGGAATCGCTCCAGAAATCCATGCGGCTGCCGGCGGACAGCGAAGAAGCCAACCGCATCGTCGAGCGGGCGCGGACCGGCCAGGCCGCCATCGAATCGATCGTAGCGCAGACGCAGCGAATGCCGCCGCCCGCGCTCTACGATCTGACGGAACTGCAACGCCACGCTAATCGGCTCTTCGGCTTCAGCGCGCAAAAGACGCTGGACACGGCGCAGGCGCTCTATGAGCGGCACAAGCTGATCAGCTATCCGCGAACCGACAGCCGCCACCTCTCTCACGACGTGGCGGGCACGCTGCTGTATATCGTTCACTCCATCGCGGAGTCGTATCGCGAGCACTTGGCGCCAGGAACTGGCGAGCGGCCTCTGGGCCGGCGGTTCGTGGACGACTCGAAAGTCACCGACCACCACGCCATCATCCCAACCACGACAGTGCCCCAGCCGGCATCGCTGACGCCCGAGGAGCAGAAAATCTACGACCTGATCTGCCGCCGTCTGCTCAGCGCGTGGCACGAAGACCACATTTGGCAGGTGACCACGGTGATCACGGCGATCCGCCATCCCGGCGTGGCGGACCGCTACCACACGTCGGGAAGCGCCGTCGTGCAGGTCGGGTGGAAAGTCCTGGATCTGGCATTGCCCGCAAAAGCCCGGCAGTCGAAACCGGACGCGGAAGAGGACCGCGACCAGCAGGCGCTCCCTCCTGGCCTCGCCAAAGACCAATCGCAGGATGTGATAGACGCGGAGGCACTCAGGAAAAAGACGCGGCCGCCGAAGCGCTTCACGGAAGCCACTCTGTTGACTGCGATGGAGACGGCGGGCAAGACGCTGGACGAAAAAGAACTATCCGATGCCATGAAAGAGACCGGGCTCGGAACGCCGGCCACCAGGGCGGCGATTATCGAGGTATTGCTGAAGCGCGAGTACATCGTGCGCAGTGGCAAGAGCTTGGAGGCCACCGATAAAGGCATGCGGCTGATCGAGGTGGTGCATCCCGAGGTGAAGAGCCCGGTTATGACGGGGCAGTGGGAAGCATATCTGCACCGCATTCAGAAGGGCAGCGCCCAATTGGGGCCCTTCATCAAAGCCATTGAGGATTACGTCCGAGAAGTGGTAGAGAAGGTTGGCCATGTCGAGGCTAGCGGCACCAACACCGAGCCGCGCGCGTCAGGCGGCGGTCTGCCACCGAACGTGCTCTCACCCACTTCTTGTGCCACCGATGCAACACCCGCCGAACTACTCCATCAAGCGTTCGGCTTTTCTGCCTTTCGTGCAAACCAGGAGGCGGTCTGTAAAACCGTGATCCAAGGCCGTGACGTGCTTCTCGTCATGCCCACCGGGGCCGGGAAGTCGCTCTGCTACCAGTTGCCGGGCATCGCGCGCGGGGGCACCACGCTCGTCATCAGCCCCCTCATCGCGCTCATGGAAGACCAGCTGCGCCAACTCAAAGATCGCGGCGTCGCCGTAGAGCGGATTCACTCCGGCCGCGACCGCGCGGCAGCGCGCCAGGCCTGCGCGGACTACCTCAACGGCAGCCTGCAGTTTCTGTTCATCGCGCCGGAACGGCTCCGGGTGGCGGGCTTTCCCGAAATGCTGGCGAAGCGCAAGCCCAACCTCATCGCCATCGACGAAGCCCACTGCATTTCGCAATGGGGCCACGATTTCCGGCCGGACTATCGCATGCTCGGCCAGTACCTGCCAACCCTGCGGCCGGCGCCGGTAATCGCGCTCACGGCCACCGCGACGCCGCTGGTGCAAGACGATATTGCGGCGCAGTTGGGCCTCTTGCAGGCGGAGCGTTTCATCCACGGGTTCCGTCGCGACAACCTCGCCATCGAAGTGGTGGAAGTCGAGCCGCGGCAGCGGGCCGAACTGACGGCGGAATTGCTGCAGGATCACGAGCGCCGCCCGGCCATCGTGTACGCCCCCACGCGAGCGCAGAGCACTGGCCTCGCCGTCGAGTTGGGGGCCAAATTTCCCTGTGCCGCCTACCACGCCGGTCTGGATGCCGTCACTCGCAAACGCGTCCAGGAGGAGTTTCAGGATGGTCGGCTGGAAGTAATGGTGGCCACGATCGCGTTCGGCATGGGCATCGACAAGCCGAACGTCCGTACTGTTATTCATACCGCGCTGCCGGGCAGTCTTGAGGCTTACTACCAGGAGATCGGCCGTGCCGGGCGCGACGGACTTCCCAGTCGCACGATTCTGATGCATTCCTATGCGGATCGGCGCACGCACGACTTTTTCTTCCAGCGCGACTACCCGGACATCTCTCTGCTGGAGGCCATTTTCGCCCAGCTGCGGGCGGAGCCTAGAGAGAAAGAAGCGCTGGCGCACGCTGTGCGGCTGGATGCGGATGAGTTCGATAAAGCGCTGGAGAAGCTCTGGATTCACGGCGGCGCGGCAGTGGACTATGCCGAAAACGTAAGCCGCGGCCACGACCATTGGCGCGAATCCTACCTCGCCCAATCCCAGCAAAAGCAGCAGCAATTGAACCTGATGCTGCGCTACACCGATTCCAACCAGTGCCGCATGTGCGCCCTGGTGAGACATTTCGGCGACTACGCCGACAGCCAGAAACCGTGCGGGATATGCGATTTCTGCGCGCCCGAGGCCTGCTTGGGACAGCGGTTCCGGTCTGCCACCGACTTCGAACTGGCGGCTGCGCTACGCCTGATCACGGCCCTGCGCGCCGGAGGCGGCAAATCCACCGGCAAGCTGCATGCCGAGCTGTTTCCGGAGGGACACCTCTCGCGCAATTCATTCGAGGATGTGCTGGGGGCGATGGCACGCTTGGGCCTGGCGCGCTTGACCGATGAAGTGTTCGAGAAGGACGGCCGAAGCATCCCGTACCGCAAGGCGTACTTGGGGAGTGCGGCCGGGGAGTTGGACGAAGCCGCTCCCATTGCGCTGCTGATGAAGGCGGAAGTGAAATCAGGAACGCCGTCAAAGAGCAAGACAAAGCGCGGCAAGAAGAAGGCAGCCAAGAAGCAGGCATTGCCGCAGCGCGTACCTGGATCGAAAGCCAAGGCCCCGGCGGCACCACGGGCGGCTCTCGATTCGCGGATCGAGGACGCGCTGCGCAAGTGGCGGCTGGCCGAAGCCAAGCGCCGCGGCGTACCGGCCTTTCGCGTGTTCACCGATCAGGCGCTGAAGGCCATCGTGGAGCGCCGCCCGCAAACTGCGGCGGAACTACTGGCGATTCCCGGCATCGGTATCAGTACGGTGGAGAAGTACGGCGCGACACTCTACCGCCTGCTGCACCAAGACCTCCGCTGAACCGCTGCGGGTGCGCCGGCCCGCTGATTTCGAATGCCTGCTGACGAGGCACTCCGCACGATGAGCGTTTAGGGCTGACCGTAGCATCCTTAACGGACGGCGCTGACCACGAATCTCGACTCTCACGAGAACAGCGATGTGATCCTCGTCACGCGTTGCCGTCCACCTCTGTCCGGCAGATAGCTGATCCGTCAAATCGCACGGAATCATCAACCCCATTCGGGGATTGACCGCAAACAGCCAATTCATGCAAACCATTGTTTTCATCAAGTGACATTCCGCGAAGACCTTATACCGGCGGGAGCGGACACATTCGTAGACACTGGCCGACTTCTCATTACTAATCCGTTTCGATCACTTCCGTGTGGCGGATTAACCAGAGTATGCAAGTGCGATGGGGTTTTGTATCATCTGATTCTGCCCGCCTCGTTCGACAGAGTTGATTGCAAGCCTACGATTCCTCACGCGGATTGACCTGGAAGGCGAAATCCGATGTATTCCGAGGTATTCTGCGCCAAG
>JADGNP010000060.1 GCA_017883425.1 Candidatus Sulfotelmatobacter sp.
GCGCGCGAGAGATTCGTATCAGGGCACGCCTTCAGAGGCAGCGGAAAAACTCGCATTCCGCGCTGCAGCGCCTGAAGGCGTGATTGATTAGCCAGCGCTTACGCTATGCCTGAAGCATAGCCTGATACGAATCGTGAGTTTTTCGCAGCCTCTGAAGCCGTTTGCGTCTCGCGCGATTTGACGGCATCGCTGAAGCGATGCCCTGATACGAACCGTTCGCGAGCGAGACGCCCCTTCGACAAGCTAAGGGCAGGCCCTCGCGACAGCCGGCAAAGCCTGCCCTGAGCGAAGTCGAAGGGATGCCGGCGCTACATAGAACCCGATCTTTGCAGAGGGGCGATCCTCCCTCCCTTACCGAATCGGTACGTTTCTCCGCGCCAGTAGAAGTCTCTGCTCGTATAGCTAATCGCCCACGCGACGAAGCCGAAGAAATCCCGCAGAGGATAGAGCCAGCAAAAGCGTACCGCCTGCGGATCCCGAGCCACGGTCCATCCCACTACCACCGACTGAATCATGCGGTTCAGGCAGGCTAAGGCAAACAAACCGATCCCGAGCGGCCAGTGACCGAGGGCGCCCGCAGCGATCAATCCCAGAATCCCGAAGGGCAACGCGTAGGTAAGGCCAGTGCCCGCATGTCCTGCAGGACGCGAATAGCGCGTGCTCTTCATCCACCGCAGTTGATCCCCTAGCGTTCGAAGTAGTGAGCGAGAGGTCAGCACATTGCGGACAATGTGGTGCGAGAGAATTACCTTGTATCCCTTTGCCCAGATGCGATTCCCCAGTTCGAAATCGTCGGAGTAGTAATCGGCCACAGCGGCGATGCCGCCGATTGCGTCGATCGCATCGCGCCGCACGGCCATGGCAGGCCCGAGGGCGAAACGCATTCCCTCCATCATGTCGGCGACCATGACCCCGGACGACATTTCCACCGAGAGGCCGAGAGCCTCGAGCCATGACCAGAAGTCCGAAGCCGGAATGCCGCGATACATGCAAGTGACCAGGCCCACCGTGGGGTCGAGCAGCGGCGGGATCGTGTTGCGCAGGAAATCGGGCGCGACTTGGACATCGCTGTCACTGATGATGAAGTACGAGCGGGACGAGGCCGCGATCATCTTGTCGAGCGAGAAAACTTTGGCATTGGGCCAGGCGGGCGGCCCGGACACTATCACGCGGCTGGGGACGCGCGGGTGACGGGCGCGTATTTGCTCTGCGATTTTGACCGCAGGGTTGTCCGCGTCCCGCGCCCCGAAAATCACTTCATAGTCCGGATAATCCTGCTGGAAAAAACTCTCCAGATTCGCCGCCAGTTGTTCTTCCATGCCATGCACTGGCTTGAAGATGGTGACCGGTGGCAGGGAAGCTGCAGGTGTAGCAGTCGCGGCTGCCTGCGCCGACCGGGCGCGGCGCAGATGGCGGGCGGTCGCCGCCAGGGTTAGGGCCAGGTAGATCGTCGAAGTGAGCGAGCCCGCCAGCGCAAGCAACAAGAGCGCACGCCAAACCAGATCAGCGGCGGGAACGTTGAGAATCCCAAGGATCATCGAGGAAGCACGATTATAACCGGGTGCTGAAGAACTCACGATTCGTATCAGGGCATCGCTTCAGCGATGCCGTAAGTCGCGGAATCGGTGCCGGCTTCAGCCGCTGCGTGCATTCCGCGCGGCAGCGCCTGAAGGCGTGATTGATTAGCCAGCACTTACGCTATGCCTGAAGGAAGGCATAGCCTGATACGAATCGTGGATTTTTCCGCTGCCTGTGAAAGCCGTGCCCTGATACAAGTCGGAGTTTATCCGCAGGCTCTTCAGCGATGCCTAAGCCGCAGAATCAGTGTCGGCTTCAGCCGCTGCGGAACGCCATCGCTTCACGGCTTGTGATTCGTGAAGATCGACTTTCCGCCGCTGCGGGCCAGGAGAAAGTGCTGCAGGCCCAGCAACTCTTTAGGGTCTTCCTGGTCGGTCCACAAGAAAACGCGGGCTGCTCCTGACCAGAGAACGGAGAACGATTCCGGTGTCTCGAACACATGGGGTGCATCGGCGAACTTGGCGCCGTACCAGAGGTTTCCACTGGGCTCGTGCAGTACGCGTAGTGGAAGATGAGTGTAGAAATTGAGGGTCGAGGCCTGGTGATACTGACCGTCTACGACAATGACATCGCCGGGACGATATTCTTTCTGAATCGCGACCGCCAGATCGTGCGACGAAAGGATTGGCGAGAACTGCGCGAAAGAAGTGTGCACGCAGGTCAGCAGGCAGACCATCATTAAGGACAAGGCCGCGTTCCCCAGAGCAGGCCTGCCCCGCCGCCGCATCCACCAGTTCAGCGCTGTCCCAAACAGCAGGGACAGAGAGGCGCCGAGAAGTGGGCCGCGGAACATTCCTAGCGCCTGAGGCGTGAAGTCAAGCACGTGGCCCAAAGAGAAATCGTAATCCTGCGGATTCTTCTTCAACAGTTCCGCCAGGTCCACGCCGGCAGGCGGGCGGTGCGTCAGGGCGAGAAGTGCCAGACCAACCACTCCCGAAAGCACGCCCACACCCATCAGGACCAGGGAGGATCGGCGTCCGGCACGAGGTTCGGCTTCGCTGGGATCTGCGGCGGATTCACGTGCCAGCCATCCTCCCGCCAGCAGCGCGATGCCAGGCAGGGCTGGAATGGTGTAGTACTCCTGCCGCGTGGAGAAGCTGAAGAAAAGCAGGATCACCAGCGCCCAGAGGAAGAAAAGTAGATTCGCTCTCCTCCGGCGGTCCATAGGCATGCCCAGTTGTTTCCACCGCAGCGGCACATCCCGCAATGCCTGGGGTAGAAATACCGTCCACGGCACCAGCCAGAGCACAAGCAGAGCCCAGAACAGCACCAGCGGAACCGTGTCGTATCCCGGGGGTACCCGCTTGTTGAGGAACCTCATGATGTGTTCATTGATGAAATAGAACCACAGAAATCCCCGCGCCTGTCCTTGCGCCGGGTTTCGGATGGCGGCGAGGATATGCCACGGCGCCGCCAGAACAAAGAACACCACGATGCTGGAGAATATTCGCAGCTTTGCCAGATGGCGCAGATTCCGAGTGAGCAGCAAATACAGGCCGATGGTGGCTATCGGGAACACCAGCCCAATGAGGCCCTTGGTGAGCACGTTCAAGGCGCAGGCCGTGGCAAATCCCCAGCAGGTTAAACGGGAGGGTTGATCTTCCTCCAGCGAGCGCAAGAAGAAGTAATACGAGATGGCCAGCCACAGCCCTACGAGCACATCGGGTATCAGAAATCGCGTGAAGATATAGGGCCCAATCGATGTCACCAGAGCAAGACCGGAATAAAATCCGCCGCGTTCGCCGAACGCATAGCTGCCCAGCCGGTAGGTGGCTAGAACCAACGCCAGTATGCCAAGCATGAGAGGAAGGCGGGTGCTCCAGTCGCTGATTCCGAAAAGTTCGTAGCTGCCGGCAAGGCTCCAGTACATTAGAGGCGCTTTCTCCAGGTAGCGGAGGCCGTTGGTATACAACGTCACCCAATCGTGGCGCAGCAACATCTCGCGCGCCGCCTCTGCGTGGATCGTGTCCACGTCATCGAGCAATGGGGGCGTAAACATGCCGGCGGCGTAAATCGCAAGCCACAGAGATATCAGAATGAGCAGCGATGCGGGAGTCGCTCGCGGGTTGGGATGATCAGGATTCGTCGAGCTCGTTTGGGTGCCGGCTTCCCGGACCCCATTGGCTGTTGAAGAATTCATGCGGAGTCCGCGAAGGCTGATTATAGGGTCTGGGAAGATGCCGATCAATCCAGCACATCACGGCGATGGGGAATTCATTTGCGGCCCAGGTTTGGGTCCAGGGCGGCTCGAATCTTGAGGGAGAGTTGTTTCAAGGTGTAGGGTTTCTGCAGGAAATTTGTTTCCAGATCGACCACCTTGTGGTCGAGCACAGTCTTGCCGGCATAGCCGGAAACGAACAGGAGTTTCGTCTCCGGCCGCAGTTGCGCGAGTTCTTTCGCCAACTGCCCGCCACTCATATTCGGCATCACCACATCAGAGACCGCCAAGTGGATGATCGAGCCATAGTTCTTTGCCACCGACAAGGCATCGAGACCATCTTTGCCTTCGAGCACGGTGTAGCCCTGCAGGCTCAGAAATTCCGCGGTCGCCCGCCGGACTGCCGGCTCGTCTTCTACCAGAAGCACGGTTTCCGATCCGCGAGTCGCGATCGCAGTCCTGACATCTTCGACCATGTCCGAGTGATCGCGTCCGCGCACGCACGGCAGATAGATCTTGAATACCGTGCCCAAGCTGGGTTCGCTGTAGGCCCAGACGAAGCCTTTATTCTGCTTCACAATTCCGTACACGGTTGCCAGGCCCAACCCGGTGCCCTGGCCCGCGGGCTTGGTGGTGTAGAAGGGTTCGAAGATGTGCGGCAAGTGTTCAGGAGGGATTCCCGTCCCGTCATCGCTCACCGTGATCAGAGCATAGCGTCCCGGGGGGATGACCGCTGGTTTGCTATCGATGTAGTCGTCATCCAGCTTCATGGCGGAGGTCTCGATGCGCAAGTGACCGCCTTGTGGCATCGCGTCCCGCGCATTGGCAGCCAGGTTCATCAACACCTGCTCGATCTGCAGCGGATCGATCCGCACCCGGCCTAATCCCTCGCCGCGCACGAAAGTGAACTCGATGTCTTCGCCGATCAGCCGAGGGAGAGTGTTGGCAATGCGTGCGATCACCTGATTCAGGTCCGCCACCCGCAATGCTTGCGGCTGTTTGCGGCTGAAGGCGAGCAATTGCCTGGTCAACTCCGCCGCCCTCCGCGCTGCCAGCAGAATCTCCTGAATCTTGGATTCGAGCGGGCTATCGTGCGGCACGGCATCCAATGCCAGTTCCGCGTAGCTGGTAATGATGGTCAGGAGGTTGTTGAAGTCGTGAGCGACGCCACCCGCCAGGTTGCCGATTGCGTCCATTTTTTGGGACTGCAGAAGCTGCGCTTCCAGGCGCAGGCGCTCGGTGAGATCGCGGCCGTTCGAGATGAAGTGCGTAATTTGTCCCGCGGCATCTCGCATTGGGCAGATGCTTTCCTCTACGTAATACAAATCGCCGTTCTTCTTGCGGTTCACCAGAATGCTGCGATACACATTGCCCGCGAGAATGGTCTTCCACATTTCCTGGTAAATCTCAGGTCCCTGCTCGCCCGATTTCAGAATTCGTGGAGTCTTCCCGCATGCTTCGTCGCGCTGGAAGCCGGTCAGCGTCTCAAACGCCGGATTGACGTATTCAATGATCCCGTTGCGGTCGGTCACTACCACCGTGTCGGCCGACTGCTCGACCGCCCGCGACAGTTTTCGCAAAGATTCCTCCGCGGTTTGTTGTTCCTCTTGCAGAGAATGCATCGCCAGCGTGTTCCGGATGGTGCGGATCAGAGTCGCCCCGTCCAGTTGCGATCTGGCCACGCAATTCCATGTTCCTCCCTCGATGATCTCTGCGACCGTCTTTTCGTCCGCATTCTCGGTCAGCAGGATAAAAGGTATCGAGACTCCGGCATGGAGAAACTCCGCTACAAAATGGACCGCCTCCGCGTCTCCGGTGTCATGCTCGAACAGAACCAGGCCGTAGGTCCCCTGCTGCAACATCGCCTTGGCGTCCTCCAGCGACTGGGCGTGGTCGAGGTCTACCGCGAGCATGCTGCGGGTACGCTCCAGAATCTCGCGGATCAGGAAAAAGTCTTCCTCTTTATTGCCCACCAGCAAGACATGCAGGGGCGGGGTAGCCAGGGCGGGTTGTGCAGCCGTTGACACGGAAGTGGTTCCCTAACCTGTTACCATCGGAATCCAGCGGTCGGGAGTTTAATGGTCGGACACGTTTAAATTCCAGAATTCGGGGATCGCGTATGTATCAGGAAGAGAGCTTGGCCGAACCCTCGTTCTTCCCGGTCTCTCCGGCCCTGGACGAACTCCTCTCGGGCTTGCCATTAGGGGGCAGAATTAGAAGATAATAAGGACCGTCTCCAGAAGTGCGATATGGCCAGACGATGGATCCTTCTGCCGGCGACTCTCCTGCTCTGCGCCTCTTAGCTTGGGGCTCAGGTGCCGGCCCTTGTTAACCAATTCGCAATTGCCGCGTCTAATCCCACAAGATCCTGCCTACCTCGAGGAGCATCTCCTGCAAGAAATCGAGGGAACGCCGGGAAGACATACCGCGTATAGATCCCTGAGCGGGGTTCTGCCCCTCGTTCGACGGTTTCTACGTGGAGTTGATTGAAGGAACAGAGACGCACCCCTGCGTGCGGTTGCGAGAACATGCCAGTTCGGCAGTGGCGCTAAACCGAAGTTGGTTGGGATTAACTCGTTCGAACATTGGGGGATACTCGTATGGAAAATGGGCAGAAGGCAAACGGCTCAGTTAGGCCAATCGAGAGATATGACGTCGGCCATGTGCAGGAAGTGATTCGGCAGGCGCACGGAGAACTGCGTCAGTTGCTGCAACAGCGCGCGGAAATCATGAAGCGCATCGGTACCGTCAAGCAGACCATCTCCGGCCTGGCGAATCTGTTTGGCGACGGGGTCTTGAGCGAAGAGCTGATGGAACTGGTCGACCGCAAGAGCAGCGGCCGCCAACCGGGCTTCACCAAGGCCTGCCGGATGATCCTCATGCAGGCCGGCCGCGCCATGAATGCGCGCGACATTTGCGACTATTTCCAGCAGAAAATGCCCGCGTTGCTTGCCCGCCACAAGGATCCCATGGCGTCGGTCACCACCGTGCTGAACCGCCTGGTGGAATACGGCGAGGCGCAGGCGGTGCTTGCAAACGGCAGGCGGGCCTGGCGGTGGGTTGCAGATCTGCCCGCGGAGACTCCGGCAACAACCGGCGAAGCAGGCCTGGTTGCCAACCTGGGTTAATCGGCAACCGAATCGTCGCGGCAAGACGCGACTCCATGGGGCGATCATCGTTCTTGCCAAGTGCTGTTCTTCGCGGCCTTCGCGAATCCTTGGCGCCCCTTGCGCTTCGAGCTTTGGCCGCTTCGTGGACCGAACACGCTTGCCGGTCCGCCCATAAAGGCTCTCCGCTACCCGGGAGGCAGCAGCATTCCTTTCTCCAGGTGCCGCGTCACGTGCGCGTAGGACGCTGCGTGCGGATCGTGCGTCACCATCACAATCGTCTTCTGAAAGTCCTCGTTCAGCCGCTTCAGAATCTCCAACACCTCGGTAGCGGAATGGCTGTCCAGATCGCCTGTGGGCTCGTCGGCGAGTAACAGAGTCGGATCGCTCACGATCGCCCGGGCAATGGCCACGCGCTGCTCCTGTCCGCCGGAGAGCTGCTTGGGCAGGTGGTTGACTCGATCTTCCAGTCCGACCAGCTTGAGCGCGGTCATGACGTGGTCGCGGCGCTGCTGCGCGGTCAATTTGGTCAGCAGTAGCGGCAGCTCCACGTTCTCAAAGGCAGTGAGCACGGGGATCAGATTGAAGGTCTGAAAGACGTAGCCAATGTGCTCATTGCGCCAATGGGCAATTTGCGAGTCGTTGAAGCGGAAAATGTCCTGCCCTTGCACCAACAGTTCGCCGCGGGTGGGGCGATCGATGGCCGCAATCATATTCAGCAGGGTCGTCTTACCTGAACCCGACGGACCCATCAGGGCGAGGAATTCTCCCTTGGCAATGTCAATCGACACGTCGTCGAGCGCCGTCACCTGAAAGGCATCGCGCTTGAAGATCTTGCTGACGCTGCGAACCTGAACAACTTTCGTTCCCGTGGCAACGTTGGTTTGTGCAACTGTGCTCATGATTGCCCCTTGATTTTGATTTTGTTTCCATCTTTCAAAGTCGCTGGCGCAGTAGTAACGACGCTCTCGCCCCCGACCAGCCCGTCGACCAGCGCCCCATCGGCGCGTTGGCTCATCACGTGAACCTCCCGCGCCACGGCTTTTCCGTTGAAGGCGATTAGTACGATCTTCTTGCCATCGCGCTCGCGAATGGCTGCCGATGGCACGAAAACACCCGACGGGACCTTCGCATTCTTCGGCGCTTCGTTGGCCAGGAACCTTACGGTTGCGTTCATTTCCGGACGCAGTTGAACGTCGGGATATTTGCCCGGGTCGAGCACCTGGACCTTGACCTGCACGGTAGCCTTTTGGCGGTTCGCTTCCGGCGAGATTTGTGCGATGACGCCATCGTATTGTTTGTCGGGATAGGCGTCGGTGGTCACGATGCCCTTCTGCGTGGGACCAAGGCGCGCGAAGTCCGCCTGTGCGATATCGAGCTCGACCTGAAGATCATTCAGATCCGCGAGCGCAACCACCGATCCCTGCGGCCCGCCCGCGGCTGCGCTGGCAAACTGCGCGGTAATGAGCTCGCCCTTTTCCGCCGTGCGGTCGAGGATCGTGCCCGTCACGGGCGCGCGGATCATCGTGGCATCCAGTTGCGACTTGGCATAGTCAAGCTGGCCCTGCGCCTGCATCATCGCTCCCTGGGCGCGGGCGATCTCCTCCGCCCGCGGCCCAATCTTCGAAAGTTGAAACGCTTTCTCCAGGGAATTCACGCGCTGCTGGTCGGACTCGAACTTAGCCGTAGCGTCGTCGAGCGCCTGCCGCGAGACTACGCCTCCGCTGGCCAGTTCCTTCGTTCGGTCGAGCGTCAACTTATCGTTCGCCAAGGTCGCCCGGGCTTCGTCGAGATTGTGTTGCGCCTGCTGCACCTCTTCCGGCCGCGATCCGTGCTGCAACTCGTCGAGATAGGCGCGTGCATTGGCCAGAGAGCCCTCGGCCTGTTTGTACGCCGCGCGGAACTCCTGATCCTCCAGGCGAACCAGCACCTGGTTTTCGTTCACCTTGTCACCTTTCTCCACGCCGATCCAAGCCAGGCGGCCCGTGACCTTGGAGTTCACGTTGATGGTGTGATGCGCCACGATGTAGCCGGTGGCCGAGAGCACCGTTCCGCCCACGTCGCTGCTTTCTGCGGCGGCGTGGGCCACCTCGACTTCGGGCACGTCGGACGAGAACGCGCGGAAGGCCAAGGTCGACAGACCCAGCAGCACCACCACTGCGATACCGCCAATGATGTAACGGCGCGCCCAGGCCGGCGGCCCTCCGCCGGAGTCGTCTCGCTGGGTTCGGTCAATTCGCAGGCTCTGCAGGTCTTCGTGTTTTGTATCAATCGCCATAAGAATGATTACGTATCCCGCTTTCCACAAGTTACGTGGCTTCGTCCCACCGCCGCTTCGGCGGCTCTACTCGTATGCCTGCCGCGGTCATTTAGCTGCGCAGGGCGTTGAGAATATTCTGTCGCGCCGCATGCCACGCCGGAGCAAGCCCACCCACGAATCCCATAATCAACGCGAACGCAATGGCGTATCCGGCCACCTGCGGCGTGATGCGCAGGGCAAACACCACTTCGCTGAAGGTGACGGCATTCGACGTCCCGGTTTGCATGCCATTGAACGGAAGCATCAGCAAAATTCCCGCCGCTGCACCCAGCAAGGCCAGCAGCAAAGACTCCAGCACAAAGGAGGTCAAAATCGCAGGCCGCGAGAAGCCGATCACCCGCAGCGTCGCAATCTCGCGTCCGCGGTACGCGACCGCGGCGTACATCGTGTTCATAGCCGCGAAAATCGACCCAATGGCCATGATGAAGCCCACTACGATACCGATCACCTTGATGGGTGCGCCGGAACTGGTCTGCTTAGCGTAGTAGTCGGTCTCCAGCACTCCTTCAAGCTTCAGCCGTTGATCGTCGCTGACCCGGTTCTTGAGTGCCTCGGCGGCGATGGGATCGGTCGCGCGCAGGTACGCCGACGCAAATCCTCCCTGGCGGTCGAAGTCAGAGGCCATCTGATTCACGTCTCCCCAGACTTCGGACTCGTAAGCCGAGCCCCCGGCGTCAAACACCCCCACAACTTTCCACGATCCCTTGCCAAACTCCATCGTGTCACCGATATTCGCATGCGCAAAGCGCCCCTGAATTGATTTACTGACCACAACTTCCCGCTGCCCCGTCTGGAACCAGCGTCCCGCGACCAGTTTCACGCTTGGACGATTGTCCGGGCCGGGCAGCTGCCGCATTTCCAGGCCATCGGGCATCATGCCCCGTACCGTCACGTTGACCTCGCCCGTGCCGTCTTTGCGAGGCAGAATGATCACTACGACCCACTCTCCCGAGGTCATCGGCTCACCGTGGCTGTCTTTCGCAATACCGGGAAGCGTTTTCAGTGTGGGGTAAAGCGAGGCATCGAACCCGCCAGACAATTCCGCCTCCGAGCCCTTGCGCAGCACCAGCACGTTCAGCGGATTGCCGCTGCTGACAAACGCGCGGTTCAGCCCCGCCACGAGCGCCATCAGAAAAATCGCGGTCGTGACCGTCAGCGCGATGCCCAGCGCCGTCATGATGGTGAGCCCCTTGCGGAGAATCAAATTGCGGACGTTGTAACTGATCGGTATCGCCATAGGTAGACTCTATTCCCGTAGCGCGGCATCTTGCCGGCTGTCACAGGGGCATCCTTCGACTTCGCTCAGGACAAGCCTTGCCCTCGCATCTGGCGGCGAGACGCCGCCACGACAGCCGCCGAGACGGCGGCGCTACACTCACCCGATGTGACGCAATCCTTCCACGATGTTCATGCGCGATGCATTGAAAGCCGGCAAGTAGCCGCTCACAATTCCCAGGGTCACTGCGACCAGCAACGACAATCCCGCGGTTTGCACGTTGACTTTCATGGCGAGCGGAACTCCCAGCGCGATGAAACCGCGGGTCAGGAAATAAATCACCGGGATCGCCGTCAGAATCCCCAATACTCCGCCCGCGACAGCCAGAGCTACGGACTCGCTCACGAAGATCGACAGCACACGCTGGCGGGTGAAACCGAGGGTTTTCAGCACGGCCACTTCGCGCGTCCGGCTGCGCACCGACATCGCCATGGTGTTGGCCGAAACCAGCATGATGGTGAACACAACCGCTCCGCAAATGCCCAGGATGAATGCTTTTATGTTCCCCAGGGAAGCGACAAAGCCTAGCTGAAAAGCTTTCTCGCTCTCGGTTTTCGTCTGCAGCGGCGAGTTGCGGAACATATCATCAATCTCTCTCGACGCGCGCGCCACATTGTCCGCCGAGTCGACTTGCGCGGCGTACCAGCCGGCTTGCCCCTTGAACCAGGGCACCGCCTCTTCCAGGTACTTGGCGTTGAAGTACAGCGAGTTCTGAGGAGGATCGCGGCGATAGATACCGCGAATCGTCAGATCGAGGTTCGTCGGGAAAATGTTTGCCTGCAAAGCGACGCGGTCCCCGATCTTCCAGCCATATTTGTTCGCCAGCGTCACATCCACCAAGGCTCCGGCGCGATCCTGCTGCCAGGCCTTTACCTGATCCGGCGGGACGATCTTGTCCGACGCCACCTTCAGATACTCTTCCGGATCGGTCGCCAGTTGGGCGAAGAAATGCTCCGGCCGGTCGTCGATATAGCGGCCTCCAAACCAAGTGATCGGTACGACCGAGGTCACGCCCGGGACGGCGCGGATCTTTTCGCGGTAGAACGCCGGCAGGAAAAACGCCAGCGAAACGCGGTCACGAACGATCAAGCGGCGGGATGCTTCCGGCGCGACTTGGTCCACATAAAACGAGCGCCAGATGCAAATCATCAGCGTGAGCAACAGCAGCGAAAAGCTGATGCTGATCATGGTCAGCAGGCTGCGCCGCTTGTTGCGAAACGTATTGCGCACCACAAAACTGCCTAGCGTCATAGCATCATCCGATGTGGCGGAGTCCGTCCACGATGTTTACCTGCGAAGCATGATAGGAAGGCAGCGCCGCGCTGAGCAACCCCACCAGCCCCGAGGTCAACAGGGCAACCACCCAAATGCCCGGAGTCACCTGCATGGGGAAAAAGCTGATGAACTGTTTAGAATGGGTCAGGCCATACACCAGAAACCACCCCAGGCCAGCCCCGATCAGTCCACCCGCCAGCGACAGAGCGACCGCTTCGCTCACGAACAGGCCCAGGACGCTGCGCCGGGTGAAGCCCAAAGTCTTCAGCACGGCTACTTCTCGCGTACGCTCGCGGATCGACATTGCCATGGTGTTGGCCGATACCAGCAACGTCGCGAAGACCACGGCCGAGCAGATGCTTAGAATGAACGCTTTGACATTGCCCATCATGGCAACGAACTCCAGCCCGAAGGCCTTTTCACTCTCCGATTTCGTGGGCTGAGGGGAGTTGCGGAACATGTCATCCACGGCGCTCGCAATCTTGCTCACGTCCGCGGGAGAACCCGCCAGGATACTGAAGGTGCCGGCCTGCCCCTTGAAGAACGCCACCGCTTCTTCCACGTATTTCGCATTAAAGTAAACGGATTTGTTGTCGGGGGTCGAGTGAAAGATGCCGCGGATGTTCAACTCAAGATTGACGGGGTAGATCGTTCCCTGCAAGACAATCCGGTCGCCCAGTTTCCATCCGTACTTCGTAGCCAGGGAGTCGTCCACAATTACACCCTGGCGGTCGCGCTGCCATGCCGTGGCTTGGTCTTCCGGCATTTGAAGGTCCCGGAACGTCTTGAAGAATTCATCCGGATCGGTGCCGAATTGCGCGAAAAAGTTCTCCGGCTTCTGGTCTTTGTAGATTCCGCCAAACCATGAGACTGGCACCACCGACACGACGCCGGGAATCGCGCGAATCTTTTCCCGGTAGTAGCTGGGCAGAGAGAATGTGAGAGAAACGCGATGCCGGACCACCAGCCTCTGCGCCGATTCCGCGCTGCCCTGGTCAAGATAGAAAGCCCGCCAGATCGTCATCATCAGGGTGAGCAAAAGCAATGAGAAAGCGATGCTCAACACCGTGAGGGTGCTGCGGCGCTTGTTGCGGAACGCGTTCTTGGTGACAAACCGGGTCAGCGTCACGGGTGAACTCCAGGGAGAACCGGGGGCCGGGAACAAAAGGCACTCATATCCCAGCCCCCCAAGAATAGACGAAGTAGCTCGTCATCGACAACCCGGCCGCCCTCGATTTTCGCTGCATTCAATATCTCAATCCCAGAGATGTTTCTGCAGTCCTGATACTTTCGCCTGCCGTCCTTGCCCACAAGTGGAGATCGTCATCAGCGGGGGATGACAAATGTCACACAAAGCTACACATAACAATTACAACCGCCGGGGTGGCAATAAAGTTATGCGGTAATTCCGGACCTCTTATGCTCGAGAGGTAAGCGTGGTAGGCCGCAGAAACCCTGCACATTCCTGACAGAACAGACCTGTGCCGTGGGCTGTATTCTTTCGCCGCGCCGCGGCCTGGAGCACGCCCGTCCCTGGCGTTCCCATGCCGGACTTTCTTAGGCCGCCGCATCGCGGCTGGGCTTCGTCCTTCGGGTGGTCTTGGATTTCTGCGCGGCTGCGGATTTCTGTTTCTGCTTGCGCGCTTCGCGGCGGCGCATCTTCGCCATCCACTCCCGCGAATACATAGTGCCGCGGCACTTGCGGGAACCGCAGTGGCAAGGCGCGGGGTCCTCGTCATCGTAGAGGTTGTAGTCCCAGACCAGTTCTTCGCCGGCGGCGATGTCGCGGATGGCGAAGAGCCAGACCCGGCCTTTGATCTCGTCGGCTTCGCAGTTGGGATCGCAGGAATGATTCAGATAAGCGCCCAGGCCTTCGCCGTCGATCACGGTCTTGCCGTCATCCAGTCCATAGAGATAGGTACGGGAAACGCCATCGTAACGGCGGTCCGCTTCTTCGGGAGTGATGCGCTCACCGGCATACTCGACCACGCGAGTTCCCTTGCGGATAGGCTTCGAGGTGTAGACGCCGACGGAATGAATGGGCGAAGGGCGAATAACTAAAGGCATGAACTAATTTCGCATGGCCAGGCAGTTTTGGGGAATGTGAAAATCGTGGGCTCATAGAATTTTCCCGGAAATTTCCCTCCGCACATCACGTCCTGCGGGCAAATGACGGGCGGGAAGCTGGTTTTGGGGCGCGCGACACAAGAATGTTCCAGCCGAGCCCTGCCACCGTGGTAGACTTTCGCGGCTGATCCGACTGGTTCCATGAAAAGAGGCAAAAGGGGGAGTCGCATGCGCGTCGCTCGAGCAATCGCAGGGATGGTAATGATTCTGGTGCTGTCCGGGGCCGCATTCAACGCAGTCGCACAAACCAAGAAGCCGAAAACCGCAAGGGCGACCAAGGTTGGTCCGGAGGAGGCTTACTGCACGGCCACGGGCGGGTTGGTGGAGGTTCGGTACGCGGTGTACGGCACGAACAATTCTCAACAGAACTGGCTGCCACTAGCGGGAGTCGAACCCTTCTGCCAGTACACCCTGGCTGAGGATGGATCGCGCATTCATCTTTCACTGGACACGTTATTCACCACCAAGCCGACTCTGGCGGCGCTGGCCTATTACGCGCAGGTGCCGTGGAACGGCCAGGGCGAAGGCAACCCGGCCTCGTTCTATTGCACGCAGTTGGGCGGAGCCGAGATTGGCGCAACCGATCTTGCAGGTGGAGGTTGGGTCGCGACCAGCGGCATCGACGAAATCCTCGAGGCCTGCGTATTTCCGGACAACTCGACGATCGATTCGTGGGGACTGTTCTATCACTCGGACAGCATTGTTCGCGGGATCGATTTGTCGACGGTGTTGAAGTATTCGAATCCGTACGCGGCGAAGAAGAAATAGCGTAATAGGGGTGGTTTCCACAGAGAAAACGACGCAGAAGCCCACCCTCGGACTCCGCTCAGGGCAGGCTTTCTCGCCAAGGGCGCGAGAAATGGGGTACCCGGTTTTACTTAGGCGTTTTGTCTACGGATCGTAGACGGAGCTTCCGAAGCCTTGTTTGCGGGCGGCTTCCTGCATATCTTCCAGCTGTTTTTGCTGCTGTTCCAGTTGCGCCTTCATGGTTTCCACCCGATCCTGCTTCTCCTTCTGGCGTTCGTTCCACTGGACGCAGTTGGCAACGCAGTTCCCCCCGGCATAGTGCACGGACTCGCTCAGGCTGGCGATTTCGCGCTGCAAGGTAGCGATGGCGTTTTTCTGGGCCTGGATCTGGGACTTCCATTGTTCGGCGGGAACCTTTCGGGTTCCGTAGTTTGGCTGCTCTTCGGTGGGGTAGGGAGCCTGAGAACCGTGTGCGGAAGTTATGGTCGGTCCGACGTGCTCGGGAATCTCGTCGTTGGTGATGACGTGGGGCGACTTGGGCGGTTGCGCATCTTTCGCGGTTGAGTCTGTGCCCGAGACATCCTTGTTTTGGGTGTCTTTATTCTGCGTGGGCGTGTCTTTGGCCTGCGTGTCCTTCTGCTGCTTTTGCATCCGGGCCTGGCGAGCCACATCTCCGAGAGATTGTGAATCCTGGCCGTACGCCAGGACGGCGCACAAGAAAGCGCTGGCTGCAACTAAAACGAAAATTCGCCGCGTCCGCATGCAGAAGACCTCCGGTAGCAGTCCGTTGAGGGGACGGGGTGCTCGAACTATGGTATCGCCGAGGGGTGGGGCGATTGGAGGTTACGTTCGTACAGGCGCTCAGGTGGCCGTCTAGCAACGTCCCGCAGGGGCTAAAGCCCCCAGTGATGATACGGTACCTATCGCAGCGCTGAAAGCGCTGCGCCACCCAAAATCAGAGTTTCCCGCAAATCAGAGTTTTCCGCGCATTGCTATGCCGCGGTATAGCCGGCGATCAGGGCATCCAGCTTTTCGAGAAGGGCACGGTTGCCTTGTCGCGGATAATGTGCCAGCGCTTCGCGATAATGCGGCACGTTGTAGAGGAAAGCCTCGACACGCTCTTTGTTCAGTTCCTCCCAGTAGGCGCCGTAGTCGGACTTCTCCAGCCAATAGGCATTGAAGATCTGCTCGAACTGGTGGCTCACGGGTACGGCCAGGTAGGGCTTGCCCAAATGCAGGGCCTCGGTGACCAGCGAGAATCCGGAATTGGCTACGATGGCGCGGGCACTGGTGAGGTCGGCGAAGAAACCGTCGAGAGAAGGCTTCTTATAAAGGATGTTCCCTTCTTCTCCCTCGCGGCCGAAACCGTAGGCCAGGAAGCGGCAGCGGACCGAACCTAACAACTTTGCCAGAGCCGGCGCGGGCGAGGTTACGTACACCAGGACATGGTCGCCTTGCGTGGGAGTGGCGTTGAGAATCTCCTGGCGCAGCAGGGGAGGAAACAGGAACGTATTGCGCTTGCGGATGGGCGCGGTGAAGAAAGAAATGACGAGGTAGGCATTGGCGCGCGGGGTCATCAGGCGTGTCACAAGCTTGGCGGCCGCGGCATCGCGGCGGTATTGCTTCGGATAAGACACCACAGCATTGGTGAGACAGTGCTGGTTATCGATGGAAATGACCGGGAGGCCTTTCTTGTGTCCCACGTGGCAGGTGAGCGGCTCGAAGTCGGTGATGACCAGATCGGTCTTCCATTTGTCGACGAGGTCCTTCAGACGGGAGAGACTTCTGGCAGCTTGCGGGACCGTGATCAGGTTGTTGGCGATAGTGCGTTTGTAGCGCACGCGGTTGTTGAGGTAGGCGAAGCGGAAGCCGTAAATCTCGGTGACGTCGAAGTGGGCTTTCAGATTTTGCAGGCCGCGGTCAAAGGAAGCCACGTGGACGACGTGTCCTTGCGCGACCAGATGAGAGAGCACTTCTTTGGCGCGGGTGGAGTGGCCTGCGCCTTCGCCGTTGACTCCGTAAAGGATGCTGGCCATGGGAACTCAGACGCAACTTTGGTGAGATTTCGGTAGTGGATCAGTTTGACACGGGAAGAGAAAAACCATGAACCACGAAGGACACGAAGTGTCACGAAGGGCTTGATTTGTAGGTGTTTCCTTCGTGTGA
>JADGNP010000417.1 GCA_017883425.1 Candidatus Sulfotelmatobacter sp.
GCGCGTCGCCGTCGTGCTCTCCCTGCTGGGCTGCTTCTCGGCGCTGGTGCTGGCCGTGACGCTCTACGCGATCACGCGCGAGGTGGATGCCGATCTCGCCATGTTGGCCCTGACATGTCGCGTCGCCGAGGGCGTGATTTCTGGCATCTCCATACCGGAGACGCTCGGACTGCTCTGGCTCGCCACCGCCACGGGAGCAAATGCCCCGGACCCTGGGGCAGCGCACGCGCTCGGCGCGTATCTTCTGAGGGCGGACATGGCTGCCGCAACCTTCTTCGCAGTGGGCAGCACGCTCTTCTCCTACCTCTTCTTGCGCGGCCGGATGATCCCCGTCGCGCTGGCCTGGCTCGGCGTGCTGGCATCGGTTCTGCTTGTCGTGGGGCTTCCGCTGCAGATCGCAGGCGTCCTTCGAGGCTCCATCACCCAACTCATGTATTTACCGATGCTCGCGTTCGAAATTCCGCTCGGGCTGTGGCTGCTCATCAAGGGAGTCGCCGCGCAACCGACTGCAACTTAGCTTGGGTGTTTTTACCGCTGGCGTTCTTAAGTACATTGTGCGTCATTACCAAAAACCTTGAGGAGCAAACCGTATGGAAACAGATGTGAGTTCACCCAAGAAAACCGCAAGACTTGCTGGTCTGCTGTATCTTGTTTGGGCAATAACAGGCTTCTATGGCCTTTCCTATGTACCGCCAAAGATTATGGTCCGGGGAGATACTGTTGCCACTGCCAACAACGTCCTCGCTCATGAATTCTTGTTTCGAACGTTCATAGTCAATGATCTTGTCAGCAGCGCCATTTGGGTGTTTTTGGTATTGGCTCTGTATCGATTGTTCAAACAAGTAGACGAGCGTCAGGCCAAACTTTTGGTTGCATTGGTGATTGTGCAAATCCCTGCCGGTTTTGTTATGGAGGCATTCAATATTACTTCCCTCATGATTCTTAAGGGCGAACTATTGAAAACATTTGAACTTAGTCAGAGACAAGATTTGGCTGTGCTATTTCTTAAAATCAACGATTACGGAACTTTGACATTAGAAATGTTCTGGGGTCTTTGGCTTTTCCCCTTAGCAATTCTTGTGTACAGGTCACGCTTTCTCCCCCGCTTCCTGGGCGTCTGGCTGATCATCGACGGCTTCGCCCTTCTGGCTATCAGCTTTACGAGCTTGCTGTTGCCGGGCTACAAGGACATCGTTTCTAAGATCGCATGGCCTGCCCTCTTCGGGGAGTTGGCGTTCATGCTCTGGATCCTCGTTAAGGGTGTGAACGTTCAACGATGGCAGGAGCAGGCCTGCGCCAGCGGGGATGCGCGCATGAAAGCCGCCGTCCGCCGCAGATTCGGAACGCCGGAGGAAATGAAATGACCATCAGCCCTATCGACGACTCACAACGAACGGCTGCAAAGGTGGCGGGTTTTGCTTACCTGATCACGTTCGCGACCGTGGTCTACGTCAATTTCGGCATTTTTGGCCGTCTGATTGTCGGGAACAACGCCGCGGAAACCGCCCGCAATATCCTGGCGCACGAACGACTCTTTCGTATCGGCATCGTCGGCGATCTTATTTACTGCGCCGGCGTTGTCGTGCTTCTCACTGCGCTTTACGTAATTCTCAAGCCGGTCAGTCGGGGCCTTGCCTTGCTTGCGGCATTCTGGAGGCTGGTATGGGTCTTGATGTGGCTTCTCGTGACGCTCAATCTCTTTGACGCTCTGCGGCTCCTCAGTGGCGCTCATTACTTGCAAGCATTTGAAGCGGAGCGATTGCAGGCCTTGGCGAGGTTCTATCTTGGCGCGACTTCTGACTACTATTACGTTGGCTTGCTGTTTGGTGCATTGGCATCCACAGTCTGCGGCTACCTGTGGTTCAAGTCCCGCTATATCCCTCGAGCACTGGCTACCTTCGGCGTGATCTCGTCGGCATTTTGCGTGGCGTGTACTCTCGTCTTCTACATTTTCCCCAACTTCGACAAGATCGTGAACCTGTGGTGGTTCGATACGCCGATGGGTCTTTTCGATATAGCACTGAGTTTTTGGCTTCTATTTAAGGGATTAAGGCCATCGGTGGTAGCTGTCCCGACAACGCAAGCGATCTAGGACAGGGTGGTGCCGCCTAACCTGGCCGCCATGCACCCTCGGTTCAGTTACTCACATAAGGAGAAACGAATATGAGCACCGCAATCATGATGGAACGGATCACAGAAACGTCGCCGCGTCTCAAGGCCAGGATTGCGGGTGTGTTGTATCTCCTCACCATACTGACGGGGGTATTCGCCCAGATGTACGTGAGCGGCAGGCTGGTTGTAGAGGGCGACGCCGCGGCTACGGCGGCCAACATACTGACGCATAAGAGCTGGTTTCAGTTGGGCTTCACCGTCTATCTCGTCGAAATGGCGTGCCAGATCGCCATGACAGCTCTCTTTTATGATCTGCTTAAGCCGGCGGGCAGGAGCGTCTCTCTGGTTGCCGCGTTCTTAGGCCTCGCAGGTTGCGTCATCAAGACCCTCGGCCGCCTCTTTTATCTCGCCCCCTTGTTCATCTTGGGAGGCGCGCACTACTTGAGTGTATTTAGCTTGGATCAGTTGCAGGCGCTGGCGCTTCTCTTTCTCAAGGTGAATGACCATGGCGCCGGGATCGCCTTGGCATTTTTCGGGTTCTATGCACTCCTGAAAGGCTACCTCATTGTCAGGTCCACCTTCCTGCCCCGGATCCTGGGCGTGTTGTCGGTACTTGCAGGTTTGGGTCTGCTGACCTTCCTGTCACCGACGCTCGGACCCCATCTGTTCCCCTATGTTGCAGCCCTGGGCCTCCTCGGGGCAGCACCGCAGATCCTGTGGCTCCTTGTGTTCGGCGTGAACGAACAACGATGGAAGGAGCAGGCCAGCGCAGCGGGGGAATGGCGATCGCCGCGCGCCAGCACCATTGATTCAATCAATCGCTAAGGAGGTAAAGATATGAGCACAGGCGTAATCATGGAACGGATTGCAGAACCGTCACCGCGTTTCAAGGTCAGAATCGCCGGTTTCTTTTACTTGCTCACCACAGTGACAAGAATGTTCGTCGAGATCTTCGTTCGTAACCGGCTGGTGGTATCGGACGACGCCGCGGCTACCGCGACCAACATCCTGGCGCACGAGCCGTTATTCCGGTGGGGCTTCGCAGCCGACATCATCGCGTTCGCGAGCCATATCGGCCATGTACTGCTAGCTTGCTTCCTGCTCTGTAGTGTGTGCACAGCTTCCGGCCGTGCGCCTCGGCGCAGTGAAGGTCCGGTCGTCAAGACCGACAGTGGCGTCGTTGAAGGCACGCATTCTCCCGATAATCCCAAGCTGGTTTTCTTTCGCGGAATTCCTTATGCGGCTCCGCCGGTTGGTGCGCTGCGGTGGAAGCCTCCTCAGCTGCCGGCGCGCTGGCACGGTGCTCGCAAAGCGGACGAACTGAGTGCGGCCTGTCCCCAAACCGATTTCATGGACCAGATTCGCCGAAGGATGTCGAATCTGTTGGGCGGCGATCCGTCGCAGGTGAAACCTGTGGGCAGGACCAGCGAAGACTGTTTGTATCTGAATGTGATGACCACCGGCCTTCACAACAAGAACCCGCAGCCGGTGATGGTATGGATTCACGGTGGCGGTGGCGTTGTGGGCCGCGGAGACGACGACGGCGCAACCCTGGCACCTAAGGGCGTGGTCGTAGTGACCATTAACTACCGCTTGGGTGTGTTCGGATGGCTTGCGCACCCGGCGTTGACTGCGGAGTCGCCGCATCAGTCTTCGGGCAACTATGGTTTGCTGGACCAGATCGCGGCATTGCAATGGGTGCGCCGGAACATAGCGAAATTTGGCGGCGATCCGGCGAACGTAACGATCTTCGGGCATTCGTCGGGAGGAGAGTATGTCGGCTGCCTGATGCTCTCGCCGCTGGCGCACGGCCTTTTCCAGCGTGCCATCATGCAGAGCGGCGTGCCCCTGGGCCTATACCCCAGCGTGCATCATCCCGGCGGGGAGGTCGAGTCGGCACAGAACCATGGCGTTGAGTTTGCACGCAAGCTGGGCGCTGGAGACGACACGGAAGAAATCAAGAAGCTGCGCTCGATTTCCGCCGATGATCTTCTGAAAGCAGCTGCCGACGGTGGCTTTGACGCGGTCGTCGATGGCTGGGTGCTTCCTGAACAGCCGCTCATAATGTTCGCTCATCACGACCAGGCGGACGTGCCGGTCATCGTGGGCGCTACGGCACGCGAGTTCGGCAACCTGGCCGGTCCCGGCGAGAGAACTCCGGAGATGTTTCGCAACTGGGTGCAGAAGTCCTACGCACCCATTGCCGACGATGTCTTGTCCACGTATGTGATTCCCACTCCCGCGGATGCCCGGGAGACTTTTATCCGGGCCGCGACAGACCTGGAGATGATCGCTCCGGCCCGCTGGGCGGCGCAGGCCATGCATGGGATGAAGAGCAAGGCCTACCTCTACGAGGTGACTTGGGCGTTTCCCAGCCAGGGAGGTCGGCAGTTGGGTGCGTTCCACGGGACGGACCCATTGTTGATGTTCGACTCTTTCCCTGTACCCCGAGACGCGGCTGGCGATGCTCTGGCCGAGGCCCTGCGCGATTATTGGATACAGTTCGCCAGGATGGGAGACCCGAACATACAAGGGTTGCCCAAGTGGCCGCCCTATGATGCCGCCACCGCATCCTATCTTGAGCTTGGGGCGACGATCAGGCCAGGGGCTCGTCTGCATCAAGATGCGTTTGCACTGGTTGATCGGCTGTATACAACTCGCCTCAGTCGGATAAGACCGTAACTCAGTCCCTGAGGGGCATGGGCGAGGACGCCGCTGCGGCACTACGGTTACAGTTCCAGAATCTGGTGGTCGTGGCAATCGGGTTGGATGGCGTCGTGCAGTTGGTGCAGGAATTCGCGTCCGTAGCGCGCGAGGAAGTAGAGGCCGCCGATGCTGCGCTCCTGCAGGCCCTTGTCGGGATAGAGCGCCTGACTCAGAGTTTCTGCGTGGCGAGTCACGAGTTCGCTTTTTAGTGCTTCCGCGCGCGCAGCCTGGGCGTGGAGACGTTCGAGTTGGTATTCAATCTTCGAGCGGGCAGTTTC
>JADGNP010000418.1 GCA_017883425.1 Candidatus Sulfotelmatobacter sp.
GTCATCGTGCCGTGCGCGATAATCACCTTGGTGACGCGCTGGTTGTCGGCTTTTTGCTTGGCATCGACGAGCACGCCGAGGTCGGCGGCATAAGACATCAGCCGCTTCTCGCCCGGCTTGATTGCGTCCATCAAGCCCTCGCCGGCAAAGGCGTCGCCCTCGAGCACGTTGAAGCTGCCGCCGTCGAGCGTGAGATCGCTGGTGTTGTTGACCCAGAGCGCGCGCAGGACGGAGGTGTCCGATGGATTCCAGACCGACACTTTTTCGGCATCGATGCGCGACTGCAGGATGGGCACCAGGGCCGACTGATTCTTGCGAATGGTGACGCGGTCTTTGAGCTTGTACTCGAACAGGTCACCGAGTTCGCGGGTCTCGCCCACGGTGGTGCCGGACTCAAGAGTCTCGGCCAGTACTGTAGCATCGGGCCGAGAGGAAGGCGGAGGAGCTGGCGGGGGAGCGCCGTTCGTGCGAAAGAACCCGACGCCGCCGGCGCTACCGCTGGCGATCCCTCCGACGACTCCGCCCATTCGTCCGGCGGGAACTCCGCCTGGAACGCCGCCGACCACGCCCGCCTGAATCTTAGTAGGCGTAGTAAGCTCCCCATTTACAATGTCCGTCTGCCCCTCCATCGTCGCCTCATGCGTCTGCGGCGTGAGCATCGCATTCTCCGGCAACGGGACGACCGGCCGCCGCGTGTAGTACGGCTGGGAGAGTTCCTGCACGAACGACTGCGGAGCGCCCGCGACCAGCGACAACTCCACATCTTTCCAGTCTTCGCCGACCGTGTTATCAACAATGGCCCAACCCTGCAGCAGCGGCTTGCCCTCGTTTGGAATCACGATTCTGTAGGTGCTCTTCCACACCGGCACTTCGCTGATGTAGCTGACCAACAGGTTCCGCTCGCCTTCCCCGGCCGTGGAGATCGTCATGCGCCGGACATCCTGATCGCGCGTCGAGGCGACGAGGCCCAAATACTTCCCCACTTCTTCATTCACTTCTTTTTCTGCGACACGAACCCTGGTGGCAGGGGTCAGGTCAAAGATGCGCACTTCGCCGCCGTCACTGACGACGGAGATTTGCGTCAGGGTGATTTTCTGGTCGCCCTTTCCGGGCACCTCGCGATCTTCAATGCTCAGCAGGCGCCCCGAAGCGCTCTCGGAGCCGTTCCGCACCTCCAGCCGCGCACCGCGCAGCGCATCGAGGAACTGCGCCGTAGTGGGATTTTCGCCCACGGGCAAATGCAGTGAGCCCAGTCGCCGCTCCAGAGGCGCGGCCGAGTTGTAGCTGACGCCGGTGATGCGTCCCTTGCCAAGGTCCAACACCGTGAGGGACTTCAGCACGTCGTTCAGCTGCGCGGTAGTGAAGTCGACATTGACATCCTGGCTGCCGCGAACGTGGCCGGCGTGTTCGAAATAACCGACTCCATTCTTGTAGAGAATCACGCGGGTCACGGGCAGTCGCGCGGCCGAATCGGCTGGATTTGCCGGTGGAGTAGAAGACTGGCCAGATGAAACCGCGACAAGCGTCAACCACAGCACTGCAGTTTTCGAAAAACGCATGGCTCCTCCGTCGAACAGGGGTCCGTCAAGTAAAGAACGTTTAGCAGCGGGCGTTTTTGCGCGCCGGTGCAGACCTACCTGACTTAGACACCGAGTGTGGACACCTGAGCGGAGGGTATCTGGAGCCGTGGATGCAACCGCTGTGTTTTGAGATGGCTGGGAGTCGCAACCTGAAGATGGCGCAGCGATGCAGCCGGGCTTCGCCCAGGCTGGACAGCCGAAGGCGGCTGTCCCCACATGAGCATTTTTGAGCATTTTGTGGAGACAGCCGCCCTCGGCTGTCTGCCGTGCGCAGCACGGCTGCTTGGTCAGCGCCCTATGCCTTCTTTAGCTTGCGCGAGAGCCAGATCAGAAATACCGCGCCGACAATCGCCACGATGATCGAGCCGATCAAGCCTTCAGCGTGAATTCCCAGAATCCCTAACAGGAATCCGCCCACCAATGCGCCGACGATACCCAGCACGATGTCAATAACGACGCCGTAGCCGGAGCCTTTCATGATTTTGCCGGCGGCCCAGCCCGCGATCAGACCGATGATCACCCACAGAATTGGGCCGATTAGCATGATTGCCTCCTGCGGTGCAGCGACTCGCCAGTATTGATGGCAAAGATGTCGCGGCCGCCCAGAACATTGAAAGCAGATTAAGGAGAAGCACGCGGACGTGTCAAACTTCGCCGTCCTCATCCATGGCTGGACTGAGGTTCAGTGAAACATAGTTCCATCAGACGTGGTTAAATCAACCTATGTTCGCCCGCAAGATTCGCGTGGAGTATGAAGCCGACGGCCGCAGGCTTCCCTGCCCACTGAAGTGGCTCGACAGCTTCTCCATGCGCAACTTCACCAATGCCAGCGTTTTCGACGACACGCTTCCGCTTTCGGACGGCCAGATGGAGATTGGCTCCAGCGTACCCCTGGACCAACTCAAGGATGCGATGGAGGACTGGTTCCGGCGGAAGGGCTACCTGCCCAAGGAGTCGCATTTGTCACTGGCGGAGAACTGAAGAGCGGATCACACTACCTCGCAGATCGTCCTTTTTCTTCAGGAAGCAGATTCTATTGCACGCGAGCGAGACTCTTTGCTCCCGCACGGGTTTTGGCAAGTGGCGGCAAATCCCGCAGAGACTGGCAGGGACGATTGGGATTTTTTGACGCGGTACAGAAACCCGGCAACCTGCCTGCCGCAATGGGCCTCATATTTTCAGCGACTTGCGCCAGTGATCAAGATGGCAAGCGAGTTGCAATTGCAGGCGTGGAGGTGCTTCATGAGCAGCAAAATATTGCAGCTGTCCCCCCAGGTAAGCACCAGCGTTATCCGCAAGAGAATCACGGCTCAAGATTCCTGGAGCGCCCCCTCTGCAAGTTCGCTAGACATGGGGTTTCTGCGTTCCTGGTTTGAGTACGATTCTGACCTCGATGAGGGCAGCAGAGGCATCAACTGGGGCGCGATCTCAGGTCTGGCCCTCTCGATCGCGATCAGCGCGAGCTGCTGGGCGGGAGTTGTATGGATCGTTGCGCGCGTCTGGAGATAGCGCGGATCTTTCGTCAAGCGCGAAAAAGAAAAACGGGGCCGCGCGCCAACCACCGCCACCCCGTTTCACATCAGACGCCGCCTTCTACTTGTCGTAGCGCAGCAGCGACATCACTTCATACTCTTTGAGCTTGTCGCGGCCCTTCAGGAATTCGAGTTCCACCACAAATCCCAGGCCGGCGATCTCGGCGCCCAGCGAGACGGCGAGCTTGGCCGTGGCCTCGGCGGTTCCTCCCGTGGCCAGCAGGTCGTCCACGATCAGGACGCGCTGGCCTTTCTGGATGGCGTCTTTGTGAATCTCCAGCGAGTTGGTACCGTACTCCAGCGCGTACTCGTACTTCACGGTTTCCGCCGGAAGCTTGCCCGGCTTGCGCACGGGAACGAATCCCGCGTTCAGACGATAGGCCAGCGCCGGGGCGAAGATGAAGCCGCGAGCTTCCATGCCGAGCACCAGATCGACGTCCAGCGCAATGTAGTGCTCAGAGAACTTGTCGATGAGCGTGGCGAAGCCGGTCTTGTCCTTCAGCAGCGTCGTAATGTCGTAGAAGAGAATCCCCTTCTTGGGAAAATCCGGAACTTCGCGAATCAGGTGTTTCAGTTGATCGGCATTCATAGCCCCGACAAGCGGCGACGGCATTTACCACGCTCCTTCAATGCGAAATGAACTCAGTCCGGCGACCAGACTGGCGTCAGATACTTCGACCGCATCCACACGAGCTGCGCGTGGCCCCTCGCGCAGGCGGCCATGCAATCCAGAGAGCTGGTCGCGAGTCCCCTGGGCCAGAACTTCCACGCTGCCATCGTGATTGTTGCGCACCCAGCCGGCGATGCCCAGGATGTGCGCCTCCCGCTCGACGAACCAGCGGAAGCCGACTCCCTGCACGCGTCCGCGAACCAGAAAGCGGCGGGCTTGGGTTGTCTTTTCGGTGGAACTCATACTCTGAAGCGATTGCTGATTGTTGATTTCTGATTGTTGACTGAAAATCCCACGAACTCCAGATGTGTTTTGGGTTTCAATCAGCAATCAAAAATCAACCATCAAAAATGGCCCTAGGCCCGCGACAGGTACGCGCCTTCCGACGTATCGACTTTGATCTTCTCGCCTTCGTTGATAAACGGCGGAACTTGTACGACCAGTCCGGTCTCGGTCTTGGCGGCCTTGGTCACGCTGGAAGCGGTGGCGCTCTTCAGTCCGGGCTCGGTCTCGACCACTGTCAGGATCACGGTCTGGGGCAGCTCGATGCCGACCGCCTTGCCGTCGAAAAACTCCACTTTGATTTCGAGGTTGGCAATCAGGTAATCCACGGCGTCGCCCAGGATTTCCTTGCTCAGGTGGGTCTGCTCGTAGTTCGCGGTGTCCATGAAGTAATAGCTGTCGCCGTCGGCGTACAGGAACTGCATCTCGACTTCGTCCACGTTGACCTTCTCGATGGGGTCGGGCGAGCGGAAGCGGTGTTCGAACATGGCGCCGGTGCGCAGGTTGCGCAGCTTGGCCTGGATAAAGGCACGCAGGTTGCCGGGCGTGCGGTGTTCCACGCTGAAAACGGAGTGCAGATCATTATTGTGCTTAATGATCATGCCGGGACGAAGCTGGGTGGCAGGGATCGACATCGCTTGAAAAACTCTCCTTGTACGATTGCGGTTTGCAAAGCCGGCGGAAGACGGGCAGACCACTAAGTTCCGCCGCCACTGAGGGCGAAACTGTTATTTTACACTGAGGTGCGCCGGAAAAGAAACCTTCGCGAAGCCGCACTCATCGAAGAGAGGCGGATGGCGCGCCTCCAGGTTGGTTTCGCCGGGTCGCTGGAGTAGGACTAGAATCAGGTGTGGCTGGATTTCGGCGCAGCTTTCGCGAATATGCCCGGACATTTCCCGGGCGGAAAAATTGAGGTCTTCATCATGCGAATCGGACGTTACGAATCTTCAGAAAGCAGCAACCTGGGCACGGCAATTACGTTCCTCTTGATTGGATTGGGCGCCGGAGC